>NZ_JUMS01000024.1:0-836 GCF_001059415.1 Enterobacter sp. 940_PEND | reverse complement strand
CCCGCTTCGGCGGTGGTGGTGCCGGATACGGTCAGATCGGACTGCGCTTCGGCGGCGTTCAGAATATCGTCGGTCGCCAGGGTATTGATGGTCACGGACGGCGCGGTTGCATCCACGCTGTACTCGCGGCCCGCCGAGGCGCTGTTGCCGTTAACGTTGGTGACGCTCACCTGCACGCTGGCGTCGCCGTCTTTCAGACCCGCCAGATCGGCCGCTGGCACCGTGGCGGTCCATTTGCCTTCGGCGTCTACCGTCGCGGTGTAGCTCTTGCCGCCGAAGGTGATGGTGACGGTCTGGTTTTCCTCAACGTTCGAGGTCGCCCCCGAGAGCACCAGATCCGCGCCCTTCTCAGCCGCGTTAATCACGTCATCGGTGGCGATGGCGTCAATGCTGATGGCAACGCTCGCCAGATCCACCGTCACATCGTGGCTGATGGAGACCGGGTTACCGGCGCTGCTCTGGCCCGCAACGGTCACGGTAGCCGTGCCTGCACTCAGTGCGCCGACGTCCGCCGCAGGGATCGCCGCGCTCCAGGTGCCGTCCGCCAGCACGGTCGCCGGATAGGTTTTGCCGTTGACGGTCACGGTCAGCGCCGCGCCCGCCGCCAGCCCGTCGCTGGTACCGGTGATAATCAGGTTCTGCCCGTGTTCGATGCTGTTGATCACGTCGTCACCCGCCACGGTATCCACGCGCAGGCCCGGCAGGTTAGCGTCTATCACGATTTCGCGCTCGCCCGTTCCGCTATTGCCCACGCCGTTCGTGACGCTGGCTGACACGGTCAAATCACCGTTGCCCAGCGCGGTCAGCACGTCGGACGGCACGTTCACGGACCAGGT
>NZ_JUMS01000023.1:0-137918 GCF_001059415.1 Enterobacter sp. 940_PEND | reverse complement strand
CCACAGCCGTATGTTCCCCCTCACCCCAGCCCTCTCCCTCAAGGGAGAGGAGGCAGTCCGATTGCGCATTTTTGACGGGGTTTCCCTGGTTCCTTAGAAACTATAACTCGCCCCTAACTGATACGTCCTGTCACGCCCAATCCAGCAGTTGGTCGCGTCGTAGCAGGTCAGCGTCTCTTTGTTGGTGATATTCTGCGCGCTGGCTTTGAGCGTTAACCCTGCCAGCGAGGGCAGGATTTCGCCCATCCGGTACGAGGCCGCCAGATCGTACTGCGTAGTGCCGCCCAGTTTTCCCGCATCGTTTGCCGGAGAGATTTCCATCGGCCCGGTGTAGCGTGCGCCCGCTCCCAGCATCAGTCCTTTCAGCGGCGTATTTTCAAAGGTGTAATCCCCCCAGAGGTTGAAGGCATTCTCCGGGACCTGCGTTGGACGTTTACCTTTGTACTTGTCATCTTCCCGGTTGATCGCGTGTGTGTACGCATAGTTGGCAATCAGCGTCAGGCTGTCCGTCGGACGGCTGATGGCGGACAGCTCTGCCCCTTTGGATTCCACTTCCCCGGTCTGACGATAGTTCAGGAAGCCCGGGTCGGAGGTGACGACATTTTTCTGCCGGATGTTAAACACCGAGGCGGTAAAGGTGGTGGCGTAGTCGGCCAGCAGATATTTCACCCCGCCCTCCACCTGCTTGCTGGTGGTCGGTTTGACGTCTTTCGCCACGAGCGTGCCCTGCGGTGACACCGGCGCAAAACCTTCTGAATAGCTGATAAACGGCGACAGACCGTTATCGAAGGCGTAAAGCGCGCCCAGGCGTTTGGTGACGCGATCCTGCGACACCCAGGCTTTATCACCGTTTTGCAGGTAGTTGGTTGTGACGGAGCGGTAATCGTCGTAGCGCAGGCTGCCCAGCAGATTGAGGCCGCCAAATTCAACCTGATCCTGCAGGTAGTAACCGTTTTGCTGGTAGCTGAGACGGTTTTTCTGGGCGGTATAGAGCCCCAGCGCGTTTTCCTGGATCTGCGAATAGTCAGGATACCGCATATCGATACCCGGCGTGGCCGACGCGTAGCGATAGTGGAAATGGGAGTTCAGCTTCTGATAGTCAAACCCGGCCAGCAGATGGTGTTTCCACTCGCCCAGCGCAACGGTTTTGGTCACCTGGTTGTCGATGTTGAAGCTCTTAAGGTCTTCATCGGTGGTATAAGCAAAGCGGTTGAGCTGATACACCTCGCTTCCCGTCCCTGTCGCGTAGACGCTGCGCTGGTGGGTATCGACGTCGAAATAGCGCGCCTTCTGGTTAAAGCCCCAGCCGCTGTCAAACTCATGTTCAAAGCTGTAGCCCAGCATCCACTGACGCTGCTTAAACCCGCTCCACTCATCTCCGGCGTAATCGCGCTTGCCCGCATATTTCGAGCGCAGGTAGGCGAGCGGCAGCGGGTTAGACGGCGTCAGGCTCGGGGTGTTTTGCGCCAGCGCGTCCAGGGTGAGGCGGGTTTTGCTGTCCGGCTGCCAGGTGACGGACGGAGCAACCAGGTAGTTTTCATACCGGGTGGTGTGCGGCTGATCGTCGTTTTCCGTGGCTTTGCCCAGCAGACGGTAGTTCCAGTCGCTGTCGGCAATCTGCCCGGTTGAATCGAGATAGCCCTCTTTCAGATTACGGTTTCCGGTATTAACGCCGATCTCCGTCCGCGCTTCCCGCTGCGGTTTTTTACTTTGAATATTCACCAGCCCACCCGGCGAACCGCCGCCGTAAAGGACCGATGAGGGGCCTTTCAGGATATCAACGCTGTCGATCAGCAGCGGATCGATGCGCGCTTTGGTATTGCCGGTGACGTTATAGGGCAGCTGCAGCCCGTTGTAGAACTCCTGGTCAACGGTAAAGCCACGAATTTTATATTCGCTCATGTAGGAGGTATTTCCCCGCACCTCGGTTGAGACGCCCGGGGCATAGCGCAGGATTTCATTCACCGAATTCGCGTGACGCTTTTCAATTTCCGGCGCAGAGAGGGTCGTGATGACCTGCGGCGTTTTACTTTCAGCAACGGCCGATTTCGTGGCGCTGTTCGTCCAGGCCGGCAGCGCGCTGCCCTGCTCTGAACCTGTGACGACGATGGTGGATTCTTCGGCGAACGCCGGGACCTGCAATGCCAGCGTGACGGCCCCTGCCAGGGCGCAAAGCGTAAAACGTGAGGTATTCATAATGTCGTCTTGTTGTTAGATGCAATACGGAACGACAATTATTATCATTTAGATTAACAAATCAATACTCCGGCAAAAAAACGGCCCTCCGCAGAGAGCCGTTCATGTCAATTTATGCTCGTCGCAGTAACCTGAATATGCCCAGCACCACAATGGCACCCACGACAGCGACCAGAAAACTGTGCAGGTCGAAACCACTTATGTTGCCTCCAAAGCCAAACATCGTCGCCAGCCAGCCGCCCACAACCGCACCAACGACCCCGAGTACACAGGTCAAAATAAAGCCGCCGCCATCGTTTCCCGGCATGATCAGTTTAGCGATAGCGCCAGCAATAAGACCAAAGATAATCCAGGCGATGATACCCATAGCGATGCCCTCTTGCAGGTTTAACGCGTGCGCAGAAAACCTTCTGCACAGCTAACTTAAGTATAGGTCATCGCCGGAAAACCATTTTCATCTCACCGACTTATCTTTGGTTAAACAGGCAAAAAAAACTCACCGGTTTGTATTAAGTTTCATTGCAGATTGCCGATAACGCTAAGACAGTCCGTCATCTATCAAGGAGCCATCCGGCGTGAGTCATTACAGTGAGCAGTTCCTCAAGCAAAATCCGCTGGCTGTATTAGGGGTATTACGCGACCTGCAAAAAGGTGAAGTGCCGCTGCGCATCAGCTGGTCGAATAATCAGTTCATCAGCAAGATCCTTGACGCCTCGCAGGATCGGCTGGTGATTGATTTAGGCAGTCAGGAGTATGAAAACCGCGCGGCGCTAAAAGCGGAGAATATCGCAGTGATGGCCGAAACGCAGGGCGCCAAAGTGGAATTTGTCCTGTCGCGGCTGGAACTGAGCGAATATCAGGGACTGCCGGCTTTTGTTACCCCGCTTCCGACCAATCTCTGGTTTGTTCAGCGTCGTGAATATTTCCGCATCAGCGCCCCGCTTCACCCCGCCTATTTTTGTAAGGCCAAAATGCCGGACAAAAAAGAGATCCGCTTCCGCCTCTTCGATCTGTCGCTCGGCGGCATGGGCGCGCTGATGGATACGCCGAAACCGGACGGGCTGGTAGAGGGCATGCGGTTTACGCAAATTGAACTGGATATGGGGGGCTGGGGTCGCTTTTATTTCGATGCGCAGCTGATTGCCATCAGCGACCGCACCGTCGTGGACAGCAAAAATGAAACTATCACCACGCCGCGTCTGAGCTTCCGTTTCCTGAACGTCGGGCCCGGCGCAGAGCGTGAGCTTCAGCGTATTATCTATTCCCTGGAGCGGGAGGCGCGGGAACGCGCAAATAAAGTTCTGTGAAGAAATCGGGCAGCGTGACCGCCGCCCGTCTGCGGCATTACATGGCTTCCATCGCTTTCTGTACTTTCCAGATATAACGAGGCGCCTGTGGTGCCGGGTGATTTTTCGCCACATGCTCAAAGAATTCGTCTTTGTCCATGTCGTTAATCTCTTCTATCGCCTCTTTGCGGTCAGAGGAGAAGGTTCTGAGCAACGCGCCGGCACCGTTAACGTAAGACACCACCAGCGCGTACTGCATCACCTCCGGATCCTTAATCCCCTTCAGCACGCCATGCTCCATAATGCTCAGATAGGCCGTGCCCATTGAAATGTTGCGTTCCGGGTTTTTCAGCTCGCTGGTCGACGGCTGGCCGCTCCAGCCCATGTAGCGATAAACCTCTCTCCCCGCCGTTGACGCTTTAAGCTGCATCAGCCCCACCGCATTGGATTTGCTGACAAGCGTCGGATTACCGCCGGACTCCACCGCAATGATCGCCGTGATGAGACGCGGGCTTACGCCCCAGGCCTTCCCGGCTTGCTCACTGATCGGCATCCACTGCATGGCCCGTTTTACCGGCACTTCCGGGTTCCAGGGCGGGTTTTGATAATCATGTTTTGAACTACAGCCAGCGAGCAACACAATCAAAAAAGCAAACCATCTCAATTTCACGTCATCTATCCTTATAGCCGGTCATCGCGGTGCGCCGCCTCTTGAAGCAGGCAGCGTATAAGCGGCATGATATAGACAATTAGTTTCTCATTCAGCAAGGAATTGCCATGTCTCAGTTTCATCTTATCGCGCCGTCGGGCTACTGCATTAACCAGGACGCGGCGCAGCGGGGCGTTCAGCGTTTGCTGGAATCTGGCCATCAGGTAGAAAATCAGACGATTATCCCCCGCCGCCAGCAGCGTTTTGCCGGTACCGAAGCGCAGAGGCTGAATGATATCAATAGTCTGGTGAACCTGACGGGCGAAAACCGGGTTGTGCTTGCGGTGCGTGGCGGATACGGTGCGAGCCGGCTGCTGGAGAGCATTGACTGGCAGGGGCTGGCGCTGCGCCAGCAGCAGGATCCGCTGCTGATCTGCGGCCACAGCGATTTCACCGTCATCCAGCTCGGGCTGCTGGCCCTGCATAACGTCATCACGTTTAGCGGCCCGATGCTGGCCGGTAACTTCGGCGCGCAGGAACTGGACGCGTTCACCGTGGAACATTTCTGGCGCGCGCTGCGTAACCCTACCTACAGCGTGGAGTGGCAAGGCAATGGACCGCACTGGGAGTGTGAAGGCCAGCTCTGGGGGGGTAACCTGGCGATGCTGGTCTCGCTCATCGGCACGCCGTGGATGCCGCAAATCGAGGACGGCATTCTTGTGCTGGAAGATATCAACGAACATCCGTTCCGCGTCGAGCGCATGCTATTGCAGCTTTATCATGCCGGTATTCTTGAACGCCAGTCCGCGGTTGTGCTGGGCAGCTTCAGCGGCTCTGCCCCGAATGACTATGACGCGGGTTACTCCCTTGAGACCATGGTCGACTTCGTTCGCTCGCGGCTGGATATTCCGGTCATCACCGGTCTCGATTTCGGCCACGAGCAGCAAACCGTGACCCTGGCGCTGGGGGCGCACGCCACCCTGATCCACAATGATTCCGGCAGTCGGCTGACCATCAGCGGTCATCCTGTCATAAAGGCATAAAAAAGCCGTTATACCCCCTTAATAAAACGCTGTTGCCGTTGTTAATATGTTAGGGTTTTAGTAACAGCGTTAACATTGAGGTGGGAGTAAGAGAACATTGGATGCCGCAGCGATAATCAGCCTTTTCATTTTGGGTTCCGTCCTTGTAACCAGCAGTATTTTATTAAGTTCATTTTCATCGCGTCTCGGCATACCTATTCTTGTCATTTTCCTCGCCATCGGCATGCTGGCCGGCATTGATGGCATTGGCGGTATCCCTTTCGATAACTACCCCTTCGCCTACATGGTGAGTAACCTCGCGCTGGCGGTGATCCTGCTGGACGGCGGGATGCGCACCCAGGCGAGCTCCTTCCGCGTGGCCTTAGGGCCTGCGCTGTCGCTCGCCACGGTCGGCGTGTTGATTACCTCCGGCCTCACCGGAATGATGGCCGCGTGGCTTTTCCATCTCAATATCATGGAAGGTTTGCTGATTGGCGCCATCGTGGGCTCAACCGATGCGGCAGCGGTGTTTTCCCTGCTCGGCGGAAAAGGGCTTAACGAACGCGTTGGCTCCACGCTTGAGATTGAATCCGGCAGTAACGATCCGATGGCGGTATTTCTCACCATTACGCTTATCGAGATGATTCAGCAGCATGAAAGCGGGCTGAGCTGGATGTTTGCGTTACATATCCTGCAGCAGTTCGGTCTGGGGATCGTCATTGGCCTGGCGGGGGGATACCTCTTACAGCAGACGATCAACCGCATCTCGCTGCCCGCGGGGCTTTACCCCCTGCTGGCGCTGAGCGGCGGCATTCTCATTTTTGCCGTCACCACCGCAGTGGACGGCAGCGGTATTCTCGCGGTCTATCTCTGCGGGTTCCTGATGGGCAACCGCCCTATTCGCAACCGGCATGCCATTTTGCAGAACTTCGACGGTCTGGCGTGGCTGGCGCAAATCGGCATGTTTCTGGTGCTGGGCCTGCTGGTTACGCCATCGGACCTGCTGCCGATCGCCGTTCCGGCGCTGCTGCTGTCCGCGTGGATGATCTTCTTCGCCCGTCCGCTGTCGGTATTTGCAGGCCTGCTGCCGTTTCGCGGCTTCAACCTGCGCGAGCGGGTGTTTATCAGCTGGGTGGGCCTGCGCGGCGCGGTGCCGATTATCCTTGCGGTGTTCCCGATGATGGCCGGTCTGGATAACGCGCGGCTGTTCTTTAACGTGGCGTTCTTCGTGGTGCTGATTTCCCTGCTGTTCCAGGGAACCTCGCTCGGGTGGGCGGCGAAAAAAGCCAAAGTGGTGGTCCCGCCCGTGGGCTGGCCGGTCTCCCGCGTGGGGCTCGACATTCATCCGGAGAACCCGTGGGAACAGTTTGTCTATCAGCTGAGCGCCGACAAATGGTGCGTGGGAGCCTCGCTGCGCGATTTGCACATGCCGACCGAAACGCGCATTGCCGCCCTGTTCCGCGATAATGTCCTGCTGCACCCTACCGGCAGCACCCGCCTGCGCGAGGGGGATATTCTTTGCGTGATTGGTCGCGAGCGCGACCTGCCCGCGCTGGGCAAGCTGTTCAGCCAGTCGCCTCCGGTGGCGCTGGACCAGCGCTTCTTCGGCGATTTTATTCTGGAAGCCAGCGCCAAATTTGCGGATGTCGCGCTGATTTACGGTCTGGATGAAGGTGCTGAAGACGGTGATAACCCGCAAACGCTGGGCGAAATCATCCAGCAGCGGCTTGGCGCTGCCCCGGTCGTGGGGGATCAGGTAGAGTTTGCCGGGATGATCTGGACCGTTGCCGAAAAAGAAGATAACGCGGTGCGGAAAGTCGGTTTAAGGCCGATGGAAGAGGAAGCGGAGTAGTTTTTTTGCCGGGTGGCGGCTTCGCCTTACCCGGCTAACATAAGTTACACCGTCACAACCGGCACTCTCGGTGCCAGCGCGCACATCAATTCATACCCCACCGTGCCCGCCGCGGCAGCAACGTCGTCAATCTTAACTTCGTTACCCCACAGCTCTACCGGTGAGCCAATGCCCGCCTGCGGGCATGGCGTCAGGTCAACGGCCAGCATATCCATAGATACGGTGCCCACCGTTCCCGTGCGGACCCCATCGACCCAGACCGGCGTGCCGGTCGGCGCGATGCGCGGGTAGCCGTCGGCATAACCGCCCGCCACGATGCCAATCCGCTGCTCGCCCTTTGCCCGGTAGCGGCTGCCGTAGCCCACCGAGTCCCCGGCCTTCAGCGTCTGCACGCCAATGATTTCACTGCGCAGGGTCATGACCGGCTTAAGGCCGCTGTTGGCGATATCCTGCCACTGACCAGAGGGAGACGCACCGTACAGAACGATCCCCGGACGCACCCAGTTATAGTGCGCCTCGGGATGCCACAGCGTGGCCGCCGAGTTCGACAGCGAGCGCGGGCAATCCAGCCCTTCAGCCGCCTGCTCAATGCGGACCATGGCATCGGCAATGCCGTCGGGTTTTTCCGCGTCGGCAAAATGCGCCATCAGCGTCATTTCGCCCACGTTTTTCATGGCGCGCAGCTGCTGCCAGACCGTATGCACCCGCTCAGGCTGAAAGCCCAGGCGGTTCATGCCGCTGTTCACCTTGAGGTAGATATCCAGCGGAGCATGGAGCTTCGCATCCTGGATCGCCTTAATCTGCCAGTTGCTGTGCACGCTGGTGGTCAGACGGTACTTGTCCAGCAGCGGCAGATCGTCCGCATGGAAGAAGCCTTCCAGCAGTAGAATCGGCCCTTTCCAGCCACGCTCGCGCAGCAGAATGGCCTCTTCCAGATTCAGGAGCGCAAAACCGTCGGTCGCGCTCAGCGCGCTCCAGATACGGTCGATACCGTGGCCGTAGGCATTCGCTTTCACCACCGACCAGACGCGCGAACCCGGTGCCGCCCGACGAACAATTTGCAGATTATCCTTCAGGGCCTGCAGGTTCAGCTGGGCCAGAACAGGACGGGACATGACAACTCCTTAGCTATGCGCGCCGTGCAGGTGCTGTGGACGCGAAGGCGTAAACCCCGATTGATAGCGTGCGGCGCTTAAATCGTCAAACGGAATTGCCGGCGTGCGCCCGGAAATCAGGTCGCTCAGCAGTTGGCCCGATCCGCAGGCCATCGTCCAGCCGAGCGTGCCGTGTCCGGTATTGGTCCACAGGTTTTTGAACGGCGTGCGGCCTACGATCGGCGTGCCGTCCGGGGTCATCGGACGCAGGCCGGTCCAGAACGTCGCCTGCTCAACAAAACCGCCGCGCGGGAAGAGATCGCCCACGACCATCTCCAGCGTTTCACGACGCGGCTTCAGCAGCTCGGTGTTGAAGCCGACAATTTCCGCCATGCCGCCTACGCGAATGCGGTTGTCGAAGCGGGTAATGGCGATTTTGTAGGTTTCATCCAGAATGGTCGATACAGGTGCGCCGCTCTCTTCTTTCACCGGAATGGTCAGCGAGTAGCCCTTCAGCGGATAAACCGGAATGTCGAGAATGCCTTTCAGCATGGCGGTGGAGTACGAACCAAACGCCATCACGTAGGCATCGGCTTTGATCACCTCGTCGCCGCACTTCACGCCGTAAATTTTTTCGCCTTCCGACAGCAGCTTGTCGACGGAGGTGTTAAAGCGGAACTTCACTCCCGCCTGCTCGCACATTTGCGCCAGACGTTGCGTAAAGAGCTGGCAGTCGCCGGTTTCGTCATTCGGCAGGCGCAGGCCGCCGGTCAGCTTGTGCGCCACTTCCGCCAGCGCCGGTTCAACCTGGCCAAGCTGGCTGGCTTCCAGCAGCTGGTACGGTACGCCCGCATCTTCCAGCACGGCGATATCGCGGGTGGCATTCTCGTACTGTTGCTCGGTGCGGAACAGCTGCAGCGTCCCGCCCTGACGGCCTTCGTACTCAATCCCCGTCGACGCTCGCAGCGCTTTCAGACAGTCGCGGCTGTATTCCGCCAGGCGCACCATGCGCCCTTTGTTCTCCATGTAGTGGCGGGTGTCGCAGTTGCGCAGCATCTGCCACATCCACTTCAGCTGGAACTGCGTGCCGTCAAGGCTGATGGCCAGCGGCGCGTGGCGCTGGAACATCCATTTAATCGCTTTCAGCGGAACGCCCGGCGCAGCCCACGGCGCCGCATACCCCGGAGAGATTTGCCCGGCGTTCGCCGCGCTGGTTTCAAGCGCGGGACCGGATTCACGATCGATAACGGTTACGTCATGTCCCGCCTGACTTAAATACCAGGCGCTGGTTACCCCAACGACACCACTTCCCAGTATGACAACACGCATAGCCACTCCATTATGTGCAAAAGAACAATCTTCTAATTACAGATTGATAACCTAGTTGAAAATATTATTCAACATACGACTTTTTTATGGTGACTTACCTCACACATCCCCCAGCATCAGGGGATAGTGCTAATTTGGGATCTCCTGCTGCGCGTTATTTTTAACCAGCATAATATGCTGAGGCATACCGTTTTTTTGCCGTATCAAAAACGCGAAATCGCAAAGAAAAAATTTCTGCCCCAGCACGCTTTTTAACACGTTGATCTATGCTTGAAAGGAGGCTCTCCAGACAGAGAGAGCACCCACAACGAGGGCGCGCTAATGGCTACTATTGATTCCCTGAACAAGGACAACACACGTCTGAGCGATGGACCCGACTGGACCTTCGAGCTGCTGGATGTTTACCTCGCCGAAATCGACCGGGTCGCAAAGCTGTATCGTCTGGATACCTATCCCCATCAGATTGAAGTCATTACGTCCGAACAGATGATGGACGCCTACTCCAGCGTCGGGATGCCGATTAACTATCCGCACTGGTCGTTTGGTAAAAAATTTATTGAAACGGAACGGCTGTATAAGCACGGCCAGCAGGGGCTGGCGTATGAGATTGTGATTAACTCCAATCCGTGTATTGCCTATTTAATGGAAGAGAACACCATTACCATGCAGGCGCTGGTGATGGCGCATGCCTGCTACGGGCATAACTCATTTTTCAAGAATAACTACCTGTTCCGCAGTTGGACGGACGCCAGCTCCATCGTCGATTACCTGATCTTCGCCCGCAAATACATTACCGACTGCGAAGAGCGCTACGGCGTGGACGAAGTTGAAAAACTGCTCGACTCCTGCCACGCGCTGATGAATTACGGCGTGGACCGCTATAAACGCCCGCAGAAAATCTCCCTGCAGGAGGAGAAAGCCCGGCAGAAAAGCCGCGAAGAGTACCTGCAAAGCCAGGTGAACATGCTGTGGCGAACCCTGCCGAAGCGTGAGGAGGAAAAAACGATCGCCGAAGCGCGTCGTTACCCGTCCGAGCCGCAGGAAAACCTGCTCTATTTTATGGAGAAGAACGCCCCGCTGCTGGAGCCATGGCAGCGTGAGATCCTGCGCATCGTGCGCAAGGTGAGCCAGTATTTTTACCCGCAAAAGCAGACGCAGGTCATGAACGAAGGCTGGGCGACCTTCTGGCACTACACCATTCTTAACCATCTGTACGACGAGGGAAAAGTGACCGAGCGGTTCATGATGGAATTCCTCCACAGCCATACCAACGTGGTGTTCCAGCCGCCCTACAACAGCCCGTGGTACAGCGGGATTAACCCGTATGCGCTTGGCTTCGCCATGTTCCAGGATATTAAGCGCATCTGCCAGTCGCCGACGGAAGAAGACAAGTACTGGTTCCCGGATATCGCCGGTTCTGACTGGCTGGAAACGCTGCACTTTGCGATGCGCGACTTTAAGGATGAGAGCTTCATCAGCCAGTTTATGTCGCCGAAGATCATGCGTGATTTCCGCTTCTTCACCGTGCTGGACGATGACCGCAACAACTATCTGGAGATTTCCGCTATCCATAACGAAGAGGGATACCGTGAGATCCGCTCTCGCCTCTCTTCCCAGTACAACCTGAGCAACCTTGAGCCGAATATTCAGGTGTGGAACGTCGATTTGCGCGGCGACCGCTCCCTGACGCTGCGCTATATCCCGCACAATCGCGCGCCGCTGGATAAAGGGCGTAAAGAGGTGCTGAAGCACGTGCATCGCCTGTGGGGTTTTGACGTGCAGCTGGAGCAGCAGAATGAAGACGGGAGCGTCGAGCTGCTGGAACGTTGCCCGGCGCGGTTGAATACGCTGTAGCGCCACCGGGCGAAAAAAACCTCTCGTATGAGAGGTTTTTCTTTTAGCGGGTCTGAATCGCTAAATCACCCGGCAGCGTTTTCTGCATACGGTGCCAGATTTCACCGGAATCGTGACCGTAGCGGCGCACCGTCTCATAAACCTGATCGTGCAGGCCTTCGGTACAGAGCTTGCTCAGCTTATGATAGAAGCCCAGCGCCAGGCTACGCGCTTCCGGATTGGCAAAGTAGTGGCGGCCAATGCGGGTATAAAGCCCTTTCATACCGTTGAGAATCAGGCCGTACACCGGGTTGCCGGAGGCAAACGCCAGGCCGCGAAACACGTTGTAATCGAGGGTGGCAAAAGCATCGGCGTGATCTTCCACCTCGTTTGCTGTGGCCAGCACCGCAAGGGCGTCTTCCGGATGCTGACGGAAAGCGGTACGAATAAAGATCGTCGCGATGTTGGTGCGAACGGAGAGCAGATTATCAATGAGCTGCGGCACGCTTTCATGGTCGAGACGCGCCAGCGTTTCAAGAATGTTCAGCCCGGACGTTTCCCAGAAGTTGTTCACTTTCGTAGGCTTACCGTGCTGGATCGTCAACCAGCCATCGCGCGCCAGCCGCTGAAGCACTTCACGCAGCGTGGTGCGAGTGACGCCAATCAGTTCAGAGAGTTCGCGTTCAGCCGGAAGAATGGACCCCGCAGGGAAACGATTATTCCAGATGCTTTCAATGATGTACTCTTCCGCGAAACCCGCCGGGCTCTGCGCCTTAATGACCATAGTGAGATTTCCATTACACAGCTTTAGCAAATTGGACTCATCATACCAGAGGCACGCAGTAGCAGGTAGCGCGGCAAAGAGAGAAAAGAGGGATCGCCGTTTCATTTTTGTGAAATTTACAATGCAGCCTTATCCGCCTCCAGGCCGTGATTTTTGCGTATACTGATGTTTTGTCTTACTTGACGGGAAGGACGTCTGTTGTGGAAATTTCTTTTGGGCGCGCGCTATGGCGCAATTTTTTAGGCCAGTCTCCTGACTGGTATAAACTGATACTGTTGGTTTTCCTGGTCGTTAATCCCATCATTTTTAGCGTGAATCCCTTTATCGCCGGCTGGCTGCTGGTGGCGGAGTTTATCTTCACCCTGGCCATGGCGCTGAAATGTTATCCCCTGCTGCCGGGCGGATTGCTGGCGTTTGAAGCCGTCGTCGTTGGTATGACCAGCGCCGAGCATGTCAAAGCAGAGCTGGCGTCTAATCTCGAAGTGCTTCTGCTGCTGATCTTTATGGTGGCGGGTATCTACTTTATGAAACAGCTGCTGCTGTTCATCTTCACGCGCCTGCTGCTCAGCATTCCGTCGAAAATGTTCCTCTCGCTGGCGTTTTGCCTTGCCGCCGCCTTCCTGTCGGCCTTCCTGGATGCGCTGACGGTCGTCGCGGTGGTGATCAGCGTCGCGGTTGGGTTTTACGGTATTTATCACCGCGTGGCCTCCTCTCGCCCAAATGAGGACCTGCAGGATGACAGCCACGTCGAGGCGCATAACCGTGACGTGCTGGAACAGTTCCGCGCGTTTCTGCGCAGCCTGATGATGCATGCAGGCGTGGGTACCGCACTGGGCGGCGTGATGACCATGGTGGGCGAGCCGCAAAACCTGATCATTGCCAAAGCGGCGGGCTGGCACTTCGGTGATTTTTTCCTGAGAATGGCCCCGGTGAGCGTACCGGTGCTGATCTGCGGGCTGGCGACCTGTCTGCTGGTGGAGAAGTTTCGCCTTTTTGGCTACGGGGCGCAGCTCCCGGAGCCGGTGCGTCAGGAACTGCATAAATTCGATGTACAGAGCCGAAGACAGCGGACGCGCCAGGAGACGCTACGACTGATTGCCCAGGGGATCATCGGCGTCTGGCTTATCGCGGCGCTGGCGTTCCATCTTGCCGAAGTGGGGCTGATTGGCCTGTCAGTCATTATTCTCGCCACCACCTTTACCGGCGTGACGGACGAACATGCCATCGGCAAGGCGTTTACCGAAGCCCTGCCGTTTACCGCCCTGCTGGCGGTGTTCTTTGCCGTCGTGGCGGTGATTATCGACCAGCACCTGTTCGCGCCGATTATTGCCTTTGTATTACAGGCGTCACCGGATGCTCAGCTCTCGCTGTTTTACCTGTTTAACGGCCTGCTCTCGTCGATCTCAGATAACGTCTTTGTCGGGACGGTCTACATCAACGAGGCCAAAGCGGCCATGGAGCAAGGCGTTATCAGCGCCGGACAGTTTGAGCTGCTGGCCGTGGCGATCAACACCGGTACCAACCTGCCGTCGGTAGCGACGCCAAATGGCCAGGCCGCCTTCCTGTTCCTGCTGACCTCCGCCCTCGCGCCGCTCATACGTCTTTCTTATGGCAGGATGGTGTGGATGGCACTGCCCTATACGCTGGTGCTCACGATCGTCGGATTGCTTTGCGTCAAAATTACCCTCATTCCCTGTACGCAATGGCTAGTACAAGCGGGTATACTTGCGGCGCAGTAAACTACGCATCTCGGGCAGTTCGCTGCCCGTTTGCCTTTTCGCACGATAAACATCCAATTACGTTTTATTTCGCCAGGTACAGGTGGCGCGAAAAACGAATTCGTTTACACTGCGCTTTCTAAGCATGTTCCAGGGAAATGATTATGTTGAGATTTTTAAACCAGTGCTCCCGCGGTCGCGGAGCGTGGTTGTTAATGGCCCTGACCGCCTTTGCGCTGGAAATGGTCGCGCTGTGGTTCCAGCACGTAATGGGACTGAAACCTTGCGTACTGTGTATTTACGAACGCAGCGCGCTATTCGGCATTATGGGTGCGGGCCTGGTGGGCGCGATTGCCCCAAAATCGCCGCTTCGCTATGCCGGTATTGCCATCTGGATCTACAGCGCCTGGAAAGGAATTGAACTCTCCTGGCAGCACACCATGATGCAATTGCATCCGTCACCGTTTATGACCTGTGATTTTGCCGCCCGCTTCCCAAGCTGGCTGCCGCTGGACAAATGGCTGCCGCAGGTGTTTGTCGCATCCGGTGACTGCTCCGTTCGTCAGTGGGAATTCCTGACGCTGGAGATGCCGCAGTGGCTGGTGGGTATTTTTGCCGCCTACTTCGTCGTGGCGCTGCTGGTGCTGATCGCTCAGCCGTTCAAACCGAAGAAACGCGATCTGTTCGGGCGCTAAGTTGCCCGGCGGCGCTTCGCTTGCGCGGGCCTCCAGTTTTGTAGGTCGGGTAAGCGCAGCGCCACCCGACACAACAGCGCACAATAAAAAACCCGCCTCGGCGGGTTTTTTAATCTCAACGGGTCGGGTGATTCATGATGTGGTCTTCCCAGTCACGCACCTCGGACTCTTTCACAGCAATGTGGCGCACAGAGATACGTTCACCGTGCATCGCCGCTTTTGAACCGGTTAACAGCGGATGCCAGTCAGGCAGACCTTTCCCTTCCGCCAGCAGGCGATACGCGCAGGTATGCGGCAGCCATTCAAACGTCGGCAGATTATCCCGGGTTAACTTGATGCAGTCAGGCTCAAATTCAAACCGGCGCTCATAGTTGCGGCACTGGCAGGTTTTAATGTTTAACTGCTTGCAGGCAACGTTGGTGAAGTAGATTTCATCCGTATCTTCATCCATCAGCTTGTGCAGGCAGCACTGCCCGCAACCGTCGCACAATGATTCCCATTCCGCGTCAGTCATGTCGTCGAGAGTTTTGCTTTGCCAGAAAGGGATGTTGTTCATCAGGATGTCCACACGTCAAAAGAAAGCGCACCTTATAACGAGTCTGGCACGTTGTTGCAAGTTTTGCCGCCCTCTTCAGGCGGCAAGATGGGGTTACAGCACGCGGGTTTTCAGCGACAGGCCGTTGAAACCGACCTCAAGCTCGTCACCGCTGAGTAGCGGGCCAACGCCTTCTGGGGTTCCGGTCAGGATCACATCGCCTGGTTTAAGGGTAAAGAAGCGGCTCATGTAGGCGATCAGGGGCACAATCTTATGGATCATGTCTGCCGTGGTGCCCTGCTGGCGGCTCTCACCGTTAACCTTGAGGCTGAGCGGCGTGTCCTGCGGATCGCCGGTAAATTCGCTCACCGGCACAAACGCCGAAATCGGGCAGGAATTATCAAACCCTTTGGCTTTTTCCCACGGCTGCCCTGCTTTCTTCATTTTGCCTTGAACGTCACGCAGGGTCAGATCCAGCGCCACGCCGTATCCGGCAATCGCTTTTTTAACATGTTCTTCCGAGGCCTGGCGCAGCGTCGCGCCGATCAGCACGGCAAGTTCAACTTCGTGATGCACCGAACCCAGCCCCTGGGGCAGCGCCAGCGGCTGGCGGATATCGCAAAGCGCCGTTTCAGGCTTAATAAACAGGACCGGCTCTTCTGGCGTCGCGCTGCCCATCTCCTGAATATGTTTTGCGTAGTTGCTGCCCACGCAAACCACTTTGCTGACGGGATAATCCAGTAATGCACCTTGCCAGTTATGATGTTGATACATGGTCGACCCCTAAACGGTTGATGTGTTGTGCCCAAAAACAGTTGAGACTATTTTTTACCGTTCGCCTCAAGATGCTGTTTTAATAAATTCTCGGGTGGCGGTGGAAGCTGTAAATAATAGCCTTGCTCGGATAAGGCCGTTTTCACTTTATCCAGATCGGCGTTAATCAGTTTCTTACGACCATCGAGCGGCAGCAGCATCGCCAGCTGTGGTCGGCCAAAGTTCTTCATTAATTCTTCAGGCACGCGTGAAAAATCGTCTTTCTTTTCGACATAAAGATAGGTCTGGTCACGGCTTGTACTTCTGTAGATCACACAAAACATGTTTTTACTCTGAATTAATGGGTGGTTGCTTGCCTCAATATACTCCTGACTATAACATGCCTGATACTCTTCGGAATATCGCAGCGAGTGGTTGCGGTTAATAGCAAATTGAGTAAGGCCAGGATGTCAAACACGCCCATCGAGCTTAAAGGCAGTAGCTTCACCTTATCAGTGGTACATTTGCATGATGCAAAACCCGAGGTTATTCGTCAGGCGTTAGAAGACAAAATCGCCCAGGCTCCCGCCTTTCTGAAGCACGCCCCTGTTGTTATCAACGTCAGCGGTCTTGAGGCTCCGGTTAACTGGAAACTTCTCCAGCAGGCCGTCTCCTCGACCGGACTGCGTATCGTGGGCATCAGCGGCTGCAAAGATACTGAGCTGAAAGCGGAAATTGAGCGTGCGGGGCTGCCTCTTCTGAATGAGGGCAAAGAAAAAGCCTCGCGTGCGGCACCCGTTGCCGTGCAAACGCCCCCTCCTGCGGTGCAAAACGTTACTACCGTCACAAAAACGCGAATGATTGATGTGCCGGTTCGTTCCGGTCAGCGCATTTATGCACCAAACTGTGATCTGATTGTTACAAGCCACGTCAGTGCTGGCGCTGAGCTGATTGCAGATGGCAATATTCACGTATACGGTATGATGCGTGGACGTGCGCTCGCCGGTGCAAGTGGCGATCGAGATGCGCAAATATTTTGTACTCACCTGACGGCGGAACTGGTGTCCATCGCAGGTGAATATTGGCTGAGCGACAAGATCCCAGCCGAATTTTATGGCAAAGCGGCTCGCCTGCTTCTGGCAGACGACGCGTTGACCGTTCAACCGTTGAATTGATCCCTTTTTAACAAGGAATTTCTATGGCACGCATTATTGTTGTTACTTCGGGTAAAGGAGGCGTTGGCAAGACCACCTCCAGCGCGGCCATCGCTACTGGTTTGGCCCAGAAGGGAAAGAAAACCATCGTTATCGACTTCGATATCGGTCTGCGTAACCTCGACCTCATCATGGGATGTGAGCGTCGCGTCGTGTATGACTTCGTGAACGTCATTCAGGGCGATGCCACGCTTAACCAGGCGATGATCAAAGACAAGCGCACCGAGAACCTCTACATTCTCCCGGCTTCTCAGACGCGTGACAAAGACGCCCTGACCCGTGAAGGCGTGGAAAAGGTGCTCGACGATCTGAAAAAAATGGATTTCGACTTCATTGTCTGCGACTCCCCTGCCGGCATCGAAACCGGTGCCCTGATGGCGCTCTACTTCGCGGATGAAGCGATCATCACCACCAACCCTGAAGTTTCATCCGTGCGTGACTCAGACCGCATTCTGGGCATCCTCGCCTCTAAATCCCGTCGTGCGGAAAATGGCGAAGACCCGATTAAAGAACACCTGCTGCTCACCCGCTACAATCCGGGCCGCGTGAACAAAGGTGACATGCTGAGCATGGAAGACGTGCTGGAGATCCTGCGCATTAAGCTGGTGGGCGTTATCCCGGAAGATCAGTCCGTGTTACGCGCCTCTAACCAGGGCGAGCCAGTGATCCTTGATACAATGGCAGATGCAGGTAAAGCTTACGCCGATACCGTTGACCGTCTGCTGGGAGAAGAACGTCCTTTCCGCTTCATTGAAGAAGAGAAGAAAGGTTTCCTCAAACGCCTGTTCGGAGGATAAGTTATGGCATTACTGGACTTTTTTCTCTCGCGGAAAAAGAACACCGCCAACATCGCAAAAGAACGTCTGCAAATTATCGTTGCGGAGCGTCGCCGTAGCGACGCCGAGCCTCACTACCTGCCGCAGCTGCGCAAGGACATCCTGGAAGTGATCTGTAAGTATGTGCAGATTGACCCGGAGATGGTCACGGTGCAGCTGGAACAAAAAGACGGGGATATTTCGATTCTGGAGCTGAACGTTACGCTCCCGGAAGCGGAAGAGTCGCGTCCGTAGGTTTGTGTTTTCGTCGCCCCGGTAAGCGCAGCGCCACCGGGGAAATATGCCGGGTATATCGCCCGGCATATTTTTTTATCGCGGATAACCTTCCAGCAGCGTATTCAGGCGATCGGCCATCAATTCCCCGCGCCATCCCGCCATCATCTCCGGCACGCCACTCTGCGGCTTCAGCTTCCAGTGCCAGTTCAGCAGCTGGTTAATCTGACGACGTGAGGCGAGCAGTTCCGCACTCAGCTTGCTTTCCGTTGCAACTGCCTGCACCAGCGCTTTGATATCCTTAAACGCTTTGCGATAGCCCGGCATGTCCATCAGGTTCAGCAGCGGTTCCGGCAGCGCATCTTCCGGCAGCTCCTGCGCTTTGGCGACCAGCGCCAGCAGGGTTTTACCGTGGAAGCGGATCTCGCTGCCCGAAAGGCCAATACTGTCCAGCTCGCCCAGGCTGCCCGGCATATAGCGCGCGACTGCCCAGAGATGCTCTTCGCGAACCACAAAGTTAACGGCCAGATCGCGCTCGCGCGATTTACGCAAGCGCCAGTCTGCCAGCAGCTGCAGGCATGCCAGCTGACGCGTACGCAGCTGCCAGGCGTTGCTGATATCGCGCCAGGCCTCTTTCGGGTCAACCACTTCCTGACGACGCTGCTGGGTCATACGGCATTCGTCCAGCGCAGCAGCGAGCCAGCCGGAGGCTTCCGCCTCTTTCATCAGCTGCCCGGCGATCGGCAGCAGGTAAAACACATCTGCCGCCGCGTATTCCAGCTGACGCTCGGTAAGGGGGCGCGCCAGCCAGTCGGTACGGGATTCGCTTTTATCCAGCGTCAGGCCCGTATACTCCTCCACCATGGCGGCAAAGCCCCATGAGAGCGGTCGACCGCTGAACGCCGCGAGGATCTGCGTATCAATCAGCGGCTGGGGCATGATGCCAAAGGTGTTCAGAAAGACTTCCAGATCCTCACTGCCTGCGTGCAGGTATTTCGTCACGGCGGTATCGAGCAGCAGGTCACGCATCGGCGTCCAGTCGGTAATGCCGAGAGGGTCAATCAGCGACACGTGTTTACCGTCGTACATCTGAATCAAACCCAGCTGCGGATAATAGGTCCGGGTACGGACAAACTCGGTATCCAGGGCAATGGCAGGAAAGTCGCGCGTCACTTCGCACAGCGAAGCCAGCTCGTCGTTGGTCGTGATCATCTGGTAATTCAAAACGGGTTCTCTTTTGTTTGCGCCCATAAAAAACGCCGGCTTAACCGGCGTCTGGGCGATTAGCGTGAAGCTCAGGCCTTATTGTCTACTTTGCCACGGGCTTCGTCACGTAATTCTCGTCGTAATATCTTCCCGACGTTGGATTTTGGCAGCTCGTCGCGGAATTCCACCAGCTTCGGCACTTTATAGCCCGTTAGCTGACGACGGCAAAACGTTACCAGCGCTTCCTCGGTGAGTGAAGGATCTTTCTTGACCACAAATATCTTCACCGCTTCACCGCTGCTGCCGGAAGGGACACCGACCGCCGCCACTTCGAGCACGCCGCTGTGCTGCATAACCACGTCTTCGATCTCATTCGGATAGACGTTGAAGCCGGAGACCAGGATCATGTCTTTCTTGCGATCGACGATGCGCAGGAAGCCCTCGTCATCCATTACCGCAATATCACCGGTGTGCAGCCAGCCGTCTTTGATAATTTCGTCGGTCGCATCGGGACGCTGCCAGTAACCCAGCATCACCTGCGGACCTCTGACGCAAAGCTCACCCGGCTCGCCCGGCGCGACTTCGTTATCGTTATCATCGACCAGTTTGGCCTCTGTCGAAGGAACCGGCAGACCAATGCTTCCACTGTGATAGTCGATATCGTGTGGGTTCACGCTGACCAGCGGCGCGCATTCCGTCAGCCCATAGCCTTCCAGCAAATACTGACCGGTGAGCTTCACCCAGCGCTCGGCGACCGCCTGCTGAACCGGCATGCCGCCGCCCGCAGAGAGATGCAGCGTGGAGAAATCCAACTGCTGGAACTCTTTGTTATTAAGCAGCGCGTTAAATAGGGTATTAACCCCGGTCATGGCGGTGAACGGATATTTCGCCAGCTCTTTCACCAGGCCCGGGATATCGCGCGGGTTGGTGATGAGGATGTTCTGACCACCCAGTTCAATAAACAGCAGGCAGTTCATGGTCAGCGCAAAGATGTGATACAGCGGAAGCGCGGTGATCACCACCTCTTTGCCCGGATGCAGCAGCGGCCCGTAGGTTGCGTTCACCTGTTCAAGGTTTGCCAGCATATTGCGGTGGGTAAGCATGGCCCCTTTGGCGACGCCAGTGGTCCCGCCCGTGTATTGCAGAAACGCAAGATCTTCCGCCACCACTTCAGGTTTCACATACTGCATACGGTAGCCCGCATGCAGCGCGCGGCGGAAGGAGATGGCGTCCGGCAGGTGGTATTTTGGTACCAGGCGCTTGACGTATTTGACGACAAAGTTAACCAGCGTGCCTTTGGCGGTAGAGAGCTGATCCCCCATGCGCGTCAGGATGACGTGTTTAACCTGGGTTTTGTCGACCACTTTTTCCAGCGTATGGGCGAAGTTGGACACAATGACAATCGCGGCCGCGCCGCTGTCGTTCAGCTGATGCTCCAGCTCGCGCGGGGTGTACAGCGGGTTGACGTTGACGACAATCATCCCGGCTCGCAGGATACCGAACAGCGCCACCGGGTATTGCAGCAGGTTCGGCATCATCAGCGCGACGCGGTCCCCTTTTTGCAGCCCCAGCCCTTCCTGCAGATACGCCGCAAACGCGCGGCTACGCTCCTCAAGCTTACGGAACGTCATGACCTCGCCCATATTCACGAATGCGGGCTGGTCCGCGTAGCGCCTTACCGAGTGCTCAAATAATTCCACCAGGGATTGATAACGGTCAGGATTGATCTCAGCAGGAACATCTGCGGGATAACGGTTAAGCCAAACCTTCTTCAATGCATCACCTCTGAAATGAGTGTTCGTCGTCATCACAACCCCGATAATAAACAGTTTGTTAACATTATATTAACTCAGCGTACCAGTTTATTAATTGTTCACATTTAAGGTTGCGAAGCGCGTCACTCTTTTTTTTCGTTTTATCCGTAAAAAAACAGAGACAGCGGCTGAGCCGCTGTCTCTTTTCTAACAATAACAGAAAGTTACTCAGTAACGATCGTCTGAACCTGTGCAGGGCTCGGGTTATACCAGCCCCAGCCCGGGTAGCCGTAACGATAAGGATGTGGACCCCACATCCACGGATCCATCGGCTGAGGCGGCATGATCACCTGCTGTGCCAGCCGCCAGCGTTTATACCCGTTGACCTGCATGGTCATAAATTTATACGGCGTGCTGCCGATTTTGCCCTGCACGGCGCCGGTAATCGGCCCGACGACGGTCACCAGCTGCCCGCGAAAATCGACCGGATCGAGGAAACCGCTGACGTCCGCATAGATACGCCCGCGAGAGGCCTCACCCAGTACCGGCCGCGCGCCGCTGTCCAGCGGAACGGTCGCGATCTCCAGACGGGTTTTCCCCTGCTGGTTTTGTACGTCGATGACCTTACCGCCAAAGCGCGCTTCCTGGCCGACGTAAAGCTCAGGCGCATTCATCACTCGCACCAGATCCTGCTGTGGCGTCGGGCTGCTGCCCTTAATCGCATCAGGAACGGAAACGCATCCGCTCAGTGCTATGGCAACCGCGCCTGCCATAATAAGGCGTACTACTTTAGTCTGAACCGCCATGATGCGACTCCTTTTTCTCAGTTCCTGTTACTGAGATTCACTCGCGGCCCGGAAGTTTCTTCCACGCGACGGTGTTTCGCAAATAAACCGGCTCCGCGTGTTCAACGGCAACGGTTTTTCCTGCTGCGAGCAGCTGGCAGGCAATCGGAAGCATATCTTCCGCAGCCGGCAGCTGCATGTTGCCGTCCACCAGCGTCACCCCGGTGTCGTTTGCCATGTCAGGCCACGCCTGCCAGCCGGTGCCGACGGTTGCCCACTCACCGGAGAGCTGCTGCAGTCGTTCAGTGACCGCTTCCGGCTTGAGCACGGCTTCCGTCTCTTCGCCGTGCCACACGCCCTGCTCGTCGCGGGTGTATTCGGCCCAGTAAACTTCGCCCATGCGTGCATCAATCGCGGCCAGCACGCGCGTTGCCCCGGTCATGCGCCATGCGCCCTGCGCCATCGTGGCGAGGGTAGAGACGCCGATCATCGGCAGTTCGGCGCCCAGCGCCAGCCCCTGCGCAATGCCGATCCCGATACGTACGCCCGTAAAGCTGCCGGGGCCACGGCCAAAGGCCAGCGCATCGAGGTCGGTTAAGGAGGTGTTGCCCTGGGTTAAAATGGCTTTTACCAGGGGCAGAATGCGTTGGGTGTGTTCCCGTGGGCACTCTTCGAAATGAGCAGAAACAGCACCGTCGTTCAACAGAGCGACAGAGCAAGCCTCTGTCGCGGTATCAATAGCCAGAATTCGCATCAGTCGTCGCGCTCTCGCAAGGGTCAGTCACAAAATGGCGCGCATCTTAGCATACTCCCGGGTAAATTACTCCGCCGTTGGGTTTGCCAGGAAGCGCACCGCGCGTTTTATGTCCCGCGTCCGCGGCGCGGGCGGCAGGCTGGCAAGGAAGGTGGCGCCGTAAGGGCGCATCACCAGCCGGTTATCGCAAATGACCAGCACTCCGCGATCGGTAACGTCGCGGATCAATCGCCCTACCCCCTGCTTGAGGGTAATCACCGCGTCCGGGAGCTGTACCTCGTCAAACGGATCGCCCCCGCGCAGACGGCAGTCTTCCATGCGCGCCTTCAGCAGCGGATCGTCCGGGGAGGTAAACGGCAGCTTATCAATGATCACCAGCGAGAGCGTATCCCCCCGCACATCGACCCCTTCCCAGAAGCTGCTGGTAGCCACCAGCAGGGCATTCCCGGCGCTGACAAACTGCTGTAACAGCTGGCCTTTGCTGGTTTCTCCCTGCAGCAGCACCGGTAGCGTCATGGTAGTGCGGAACTGCTCGGCGAGGTCGCGCATCATGGCGTGAGAGGTGCAGAGCATAAAGCAGCGGCCGTTATTGGCCTCGATCATCGGTTTTAACATCGCGGCCAGGTGGCGCGCCGCGCCCGGCTGGTTCGGCAGCGGCAGATTACGGGGAACGCAGAGCAGCGCCTGTTTTTCGTAATCGAACGGGCTGGGCAGGAGCAGCGATTCCGCCTCCTCAATGCCGAGACGTTCCGTGAAGTGATGCAGATCGTCATTCACCGACAGGGTTGCCGAGGTGAAGATCCAGCTTCCCGGTTTTTGCGCCATCACCTCTTTAAATTTATCCGCCACCGTCAGCGGCGTGAGCGCCAGCGTGAAGTGCCGCGAAGTGCACTCATACCAGTAGCTGAACCCCGGCTGGTTAATCTCTTTCAGCCGTTTGAGCCGCCCGCGATACAGCGTGGCGCGTTCGAAGGCCGCGTCCAGCAGCGCGGAACGGCCGAGGGACAGTTTTGCCACGTCGTAGCAGAGTTCGAGGGCATCATCGAGCAGCAGCAGCGCGCGCTGGATGTTTTTGTCCGCCAGAAGCTCGCGCAGGTTACCGCGATAGCCCGGCTCGCCGAGCTGCAAGCGGAAATCCTGCGCGCTTTGCGCCAGACGGTCGGCGCACTTCTGCAGCTGCTGGGTATCTTTGAGTTCGGTCCGGTAAGCGATGGTGAAATCTTTCGCCAGATCCTGCAGCTGGCGGCTGGAAAGCGACTGGCCGAAGTACTGGCTGGCGATGTCCGGAAGCTGATGGGCTTCGTCGAAGATCATCACGTCCGCCTCCGGGATCAGCTCGCCGAAACCGCTGTCCTTGACGACCATATCCGCGAGGAACAGATGGTGGTTCACCACCACCACATCCGCGTCCATCGCCGTTTTGCGCGCTTTCACCACAAAGCAGTCTTTATAAAGCGGACAGTCGCTGCCGAGGCAGTTGTCGTTGGTGCTGGTCACCAGCGGCCAGGCAGGCGAGTCTTCCGGCACGCTCGCGCAGGTGCTGATATCACCCTCTTCGGTCTGGTTCGCCCAGGCGCGAAGGATAATAACGTCGCTGAGGGTTTGCACCGGCAGGTCGCCGCCCGCCAGCGCCTGCTGCTCAAGACGTTCCAGGCAGAGATAGTTAGAGCGCCCCTTCAGCAGGGCCAGACGCCCCTTATATTTCAGCGCTTTCGCCACCGTGGGCAAATCGCGGCTGTAGAGCTGATCCTGCAGCGCCTTCGAACCGGTGGAAATAATCACCTTCTTCTTCGCGCGCAGCGCCGGAGCAAGGTAAGCATACGTTTTACCCGTGCCGGTTCCGGCTTCGACCACCAGCGGCTGAGCCTTATCGATGGCGCGTGCAACGGCGTGCGCCATCTGGCGCTGAGGCTCACGGGGCTTGAAGCCGGGAATAGCCTGCGCTAATTGACCTTCAGGGGAAAAATCGTCTGCCACGGTGCTCTCTCACTGTATTTTTGCACAGGGATTATGTCAGCCCATCCTCTCCTGTGCCACCCCAAATAGTGACGACAGGAGAACAATATGGCAGTCTTGCCGCCTGACGACGAAAAATAACGAGGAAACGTTTATGACAATTGTGCGCATTGATGCCGAAGCCCGCTGGTCTGATGTGGTGATCCATAATCAGACGCTCTACTACACCGGCGTACCGGCTAACCTGGACGCGGATGCGTTCGAGCAGACGGCTAACACCCTGGCGCAGATTGATGCGGTGCTGGAAAAACAGGGCAGCGACAAATCCCGCATTCTGGATGCAACGATTTTCCTGGCAAACAAAGAGGATTTCGCGGCGATGAACAAAGCCTGGGATGCATGGGTAGTGGCGGGTCACGCGCCTGTACGCTGTACCGTACAGGCCACGCTGATGAAGCCGGAATATAAGGTAGAGATTAAGATTATCGCGGCGGTGTAGGCCCGATTACTCTTCTGGATCTTCATCTTCATCTTCGAAACGCGCCACGATCCGCTCGCCGGAATGACTGGCGCGAATCTCCTCTGCGACAACGGTAATTGCCTGTCCGCTGCTCATCCCCTGGGACATCAGTTCCTGAATTCGCTCAACCGCTTCCTGCTGCTGTTCATGGCTCAGAGAAGGTAAACCTGCAAACATCGTCAACTCCTGCTAAATTATTCGCGCTAATTATTTCACGCTGCCCGGTAGTATGCCACACATGAACATGCGCTTCCCCACTGTTATTACCTTGCCCTGGCGTGCAGACGCCGCTGAATTCTGGTTTGCCCGCCTGAGCCATCTTCCGTTTGCGATGCTGCTGCATTCCGGCCATGCGGACCATCCCTATAGCCGCTTCGACATTCTGGTGGCCGATCCGCTAAAGACGCTGACAACCGATGACCTGTCGTTAACGGAAGATCCCCTGCTGCAGCTTCAGCAAGCCATTAACGCGCTGGGCTTATCTGCCGCGCCGAACCCGGACCTCCCTTTTCAGGGGGGCGCGCTGGGCCTGTTTGGTTACGATCTGGGTCGCCGTTTCGAAACGCTGCCGGAGCATGCGCTGGCTGATATTTCCCTGCCAGACATGGCCGTGGGACTGTATGACTGGGCGTTAATTGTCGATCACCAGAAAAAAACGGTTTCCCTGCTGAGCCATCATGACGTGCAGGCGCGTCTGGCGTGGCTTGAGGCGCAACAGCCTGCACCGGCACAGACGTTTACGTTGACCTCAGGCTGGCGCTCAAATATGAGCGCAGCGGAGTACGCCGAAAAATTCGCGCGCGTTCAGGCGTATCTGCAAAGCGGTGACTGCTATCAGGTTAACCTCGCCCAGCGCTTCCAGGCGACATACCGTGGAGATGAGTGGCAGGCGTTTACGCGTCTTAACGCCAGCAACAAGGCGCCGTTCAGCGCGTTTGTCCGTCTGGCACAGGGGGCCATCCTCAGCCTGTCACCCGAGCGCTTTATTCATCTGGCCGAGGGCACGATTCAAACCCGTCCGATTAAAGGCACTCTGCCGCGTCTTGCCGATCCCGACGCCGATCGCCAGCAGGCGGAAAAACTCGCCGCCTCTCCGAAAGACCGCGCCGAGAACCTGATGATTGTCGATCTAATGCGTAACGACATTGGCCGCGTCGCCGAACCGGGCAGCGTGCGCGTGCCGGAACTGTTTGTCGTCGAGCCTTTCCCGGCGGTGCATCATCTGGTCAGTACCATTACCGCGCGTCTACCCGCCTCTCGCACCGCCTGCGATCTGCTCCGCGCCGCGTTCCCGGGCGGCTCCATCACCGGCGCGCCAAAGGTGCGGGCGATGGAGATCATTGATGAGCTGGAGCCGCACCGCCGCAACGCCTGGTGCGGCAGCATCGGCTATATCAGCCTGTGCGGCACCATGGATACCAGCATTACCATTCGCACGCTGACGGCCTGCGACGGAAATCTTTACTGTTCGGCCGGGGGCGGCATTGTTGCCGATAGCCAGGTCGATGCGGAATATCAGGAAACCTTTGATAAAGTTAACCGTATCCTGAAACAACTGGAGTAATCACGGGTGGAAAAAGAGAACCTGACGCTGGACGATTTTTTATCTCGCTTTCAGCTATTACGACCGCAGGTCAACCGCGAAGCGCTGAACCAGCGTCAGGCGGCCGTGCTGATCCCGGTCGTGCGTCGCGCGCAGCCGGGCCTGCTGCTCACCCAGCGTTCTCCCCATTTGCGTAAGCACGCGGGTCAGGTCGCCTTTCCGGGTGGCGCAGTTGACAGCTCCGACGCCTCGCTGATTGCCGCCGCGCTGCGGGAAGCGCAGGAAGAGGTTGCCATTCCGCCGGAGGCTGTGGAGGTCATCGGCGTGCTGCCGCCCGTCGACAGCGTCACCGGTTTTCAGGTCACGCCGGTGGTGGGCATTATCCCGCCTGGCCTGCAGTATCACGCCAGCGTCGATGAAGTGTCCGCGGTGTTTGAAATGCCGCTTGAAGAGGCGCTCCGGCTAAGCCGTTATCATCCGCTGGATATCCATCGTCGCGGGCATGACCATCGGGTCTGGTTGTCCTGGTATCAGCATTATTTTGTCTGGGGCATGACGGCGGGCATCATTCGCGAACTGGCGCTGCAAATCGGCCTGAAACCTTGACTATACTTTACATTCCACCCTTTTTCGCAGGTTTGCGATCCGCGTCGCGCTATTAGCAAAACCCATCGTTAACCATTAGTTTAATTCATGTGAATAGTTAAGCCGAGGTCGGTGTTCCCTCTTACACTATGCGCAGTTATAACATCGTTACTGGAACCCCGGTAACCCTGTCAGGAGTGTGAAAGTGATTAGTATATTCGACATGTTCAAAGTGGGAATTGGCCCTTCGTCTTCCCATACTGTTGGCCCGATGAAGGCCGGTAAACAGTTCGTCGATGATCTGGTCGAAAAAGGATTACTGGAAAGCGTTACCCGTGTCGCCGTGGATGTTTACGGCTCGCTGTCATTAACGGGTAAAGGCCACCACACCGATATCGCCATTATTATGGGTCTGGCAGGCAATATGCCGGATACCGTTGATATTGATGCCATCCCGGCATTCATCCGCGACGTGGAAACACGCGGCCGCCTGCTGCTGGCAAACGGCCAGCAGGAAGTCGATTTCCCGCAGGATGACGGCATGCGTTTTCGCAGCGACAACCTGCCGCTGCACGAAAACGGCATGACCATTCACGCTTACAGCGGTGAAAAAGAGATTTACAGCAAAACGTACTACTCCATCGGCGGTGGCTTCATCGTGGATGAAGAGCATTTTGGCAAAGACAGCGTCGGCGACGTCAGCGTACCGTACCCGTTCAAATCGGCTACTGAGATGCTGGGCTACTGCAAAGAGACCGGTCTTTCACTGTCCGGCATGGTGATGCAGAACGAACTGGCCCTGCACAGCAAAAAAGAGATTGAAGACTATTTTGCGAACGTCTGGCAAACCATGCGCGCCTGTATCGACCGCGGGATGAACACCGAAGGCGTTCTGCCGGGCCCACTGCGCGTACCGCGTCGTGCCTCTGCCCTGCGCCGTATGCTGGTGACCACGGACAAGTTCTCCAATGACCCGATGAACGTGGTCGACTGGGTAAACATGTTTGCCCTGGCGGTTAACGAAGAGAACGCCGCCGGTGGCCGCGTCGTGACGGCGCCAACCAACGGTGCGTGCGGTATCGTTCCGGCAGTGCTGGCCTACTACGATCACTTTATTGAGCCCGTGACGCCGGACATCTATATCCGCTATTTCCTGGCGGCAGGTGCCATTGGTGCGCTGTACAAAATGAATGCCTCCATCTCCGGTGCGGAAGTGGGCTGTCAGGGTGAAGTGGGCGTTGCCTGCTCCATGGCGGCGGCCGGTCTGGCAGAGCTGCTGGGCGCAAGCCCTGAGCAGGTCTGCGTGGCGGCGGAAATCGGTATGGAACATAACCTCGGTCTGACCTGTGACCCGGTCGCGGGCCAGGTGCAGGTGCCGTGCATCGAGCGTAACGCGATTGCTTCGGTGAAAGCCATCAACGCCTCACGTATGGCAATGCGCCGTACCAGCGAACCTCGCGTATCGCTGGATAAGGTGATTGAAACCATGTACGAAACCGGCAAGGACATGAACGCGAAATACCGCGAGACGTCCCGCGGTGGCCTGGCCATTAAGGTGCAGTGCGACTAATACTGCCTTTCGCCCATCTGCAACGGATGGGCGAATTTCCCTCTTCTTTCTCGTCTCCTTCTGCTTTCCCCACTACACTTTTACTGTTGCGTCCGGCTTTTGTGGCTGGTGGCTTATCAGGCGACCGTTCATGCAAACTGCACAAACGATCATTAAAAACTATCGCCGAAAACGCGCTATCGTCTGTGTGACGGTTGCGCTCCTCACGCTCATCCTGACGTTAGGCATTCGCTTTATTTCACAGCGCAATGTTAACCAACAGCGGATCCTCGATTTTACAAGCCACACCGTTCGCGCCCTTGATAACGTCCTGCTTTCTTTAGAGAACCGCCGCAGCGTGCTGCAGCCCCTGGTGGGGCAGCCCTGCCCGCAGGCGCACCTGGCGCTGCGAAAGCAGGCCGCCATTTTGCAGACGGTACGCTCCATCGCCCTGATTAACGACGGAATCCTGTACTGCTCGAGTATTTTCGGGAGCCGCAATGTGCCCGTTCGCGACTTCCTGAAAGAATTACCCGCCAGCACGGCGAAGCTGATTTTATCGAGCGACCAGTGGCTGCTTAAGGGTAGCCCGATATTGATCCAGTGGTATCCCGTCTCTCAGGACGGTGAAGCTGGCGTTATCGAAATCATCAATATCGATCTGATTGCCAAAATGATCCTTGAGCCCCAGCGCCCGCTTATTAATGACGTGGCGCTAACCGTGGGCGATCGCTTTCTGCGCTATGGACAACGCGTCAGCGACAGCCTGACGTTTGATGAGGAGGGCTCTCTTTTCCGGCAATCGTCAACCCGAAACCCTTTCACCATTACGGTCAGCGGGCCAGGCCCTGGAGAATTAGCCTTAAAAAGCCTGCCAGCCCAGCTGCCGCTGGGACTCATGCTCAGCCTGCTGCTGGGCTATCTCGCCTGGCTGGCAACGGCAAACCGGATGAGCTTTACGTGGGAGATCGATATGGGCATTGCGGCGCGGGAATTTGAGCTTTTCTGCCAGCCGCTGGTGAATGCCCGTACCCAGGCGTGCACCGGCGTGGAGATCCTGCTGCGCTGGAATAACCCCCGTCAGGGTTGGATCACCCCGGAGGTGTTTATCCCCCTGGCAGAAGAACATAACCAGATTGTCCCCCTGACCCGCTACGTCATCGCCGAAACGGTGCGCCAGATAGGCTACTTCCCTTCCAGCGCCGGTTTTCACATCGCTATTAACGTCGCCGCCAGCCATTTCCGTCACGCGGTGTTGATACAGGACCTGAACCGCCTCTGGTTCAGCGCCTGTCCGCGCCAGCAGCTGGTGATTGAACTCACGGAACGGGATGCGCTGCTGGATGCGGATTATCGCATCGTGCGCGAACTGCATCGCAAAGGGGTGAAGCTGGCCATCGACGATTTTGGTACCGGGAACAGCTCCCTCTCCTGGCTTGAAAAGCTTCACCCGGACGTGCTGAAAATCGACCAGTCGTTTACCACCGCCATCGGCACCGACGCCGTGAACTCGACGGTGACGGATATGATTATTGCGCTGGGACAGCGGCTGAATATTGAACTGGTGGCTGAAGGGGTCGAGACGGAGGAGCAGGCGCGCTATTTGCGCCGCCATGGCGTGCCTGTCCTGCAGGGGTTTTTCTATGCGCGGCCCATGCCGCTACGGGATTTTCCGAAGTGGCTGGCGGGAAGTTCGTCCCCGCCAGCGCATCATAACGGGCACATCGTGCCCTTAATGCCGCTGCGCTAAGCCGGCTTACTCATCTTCGTCGTGGGCAGATTGTTCTTTAACAATGCGAACCATATCAACGCGATAGTCGTTGGCTTCAACGATCGTAATGTGCAGCGGCGCCAGCTCGATCACATCTCCGACGCGCGGGATTTGCCCGTTAACCGCGATCACCAGGCCGGCAACGGTCGCGATGTCTTCTTCATCGTTGATCACGTTTTCCAGCCCCAGCGTGTGCGAGAGCGCGTGCAGGTCGGTGGTACCTTTAACCAGCCAGCCTTCACCGTCGGCAACAATCTCTGGCGTTTCGTCGGCATCCGGGAATTCACCGGCAATCGCTTCCAGCACGTCCAGCGGCGTAACCAGCCCCTGCACCACGCCAAACTCGTTGGTGACGATAACAAAGCTACCGCGAGCGCGGCGCAGCACCCCGAGCAGGTTGATAGGATCCAGCGTTTCCGGCACGACAATCGCAGGCGACGCGGCGGCAACGGCTTCCACGTTGACGCCCTCTTCCAGGGCCACCAGCATCTCTTTTGCCCGCACCACGCCGATGATCTCATCCAGCTCTCCGCGACACACCGGGAACAGGCTGTGCGGAGAAGAGAGCAGCTGCTGGCGAATTTCATCGACGCTCAGGTTTGCATCAACCCAGCTGATTTCCCCACGCGGCGTCATGATGCCGCGCAGCGAACGGGAGGCCAGGGAGAGCACGCCGTTAATCATGTAGCGCTCTTGTTCCACAAACGCCCCTTCCGGGACCGGAACCGGGTTATGGTTTTCGGCATCAGACTGAACGTTAACCTGACGACGACCGCCCATCAGGCGCAGAATGGCATCCGCGGTACGGGCGCGCAGCGGCTGATTTGACTGCTGCTTAATAAAGTTACGGCGCGCAATCTGGTTGAACAGCTCGATCAGAATCGAGAAGCCAATCGCGGCGTACAGGTAGCCTTTCGGAATATGGAAGCCAAAACCTTCCGCCACCAGGCTCAGACCAATCATCAGCAGGAAGCTCAGACACAGCACGACCACCGTTGGATGCTGGTTAACGAAGCGCGTCAGCGGCTTCGAGGCCAGCAGCATGACCGCCATCGCAATAACGACAGCCGCCATCATTACCGGCAGATGATTCACCATGCCGACCGCCGTGATCACCGCATCCAGCGAGAAGACCGCATCAAGCACCACGATCTGCAGCACCACCACCCAGAAGCTGGCATAGCCTTTGCCGTGCCCATCATCGTGCTGACGGTTTTCCAGCCGCTCGTGTAGCTCCGTCGTCGCTTTGAAAAGCAGGAATATCCCCCCAATCAGCATGATTAAATCACGCCCGGAGAAGGTGTAATCCATGACGGAGAACAGCGGTTTGGTCAGCGTGACCATCCAGGAGATGACGGATAGCAGCCCCAGTCGCATAACCAGCGCCAGCGAGAGACCAATCAGACGCGCTTTATCACGCTGTTTTGGCGGCAGTTTGTCCGCAAGGATGGCGATAAACACCAGGTTATCAATGCCGAGAACAATCTCCAGCACCACCAGCGTGAGCAATCCCACCCAGATTGACGGGTCCATTAAGAATTCCATGACAAGCTCCTGCTAAAGGAATGACGAAACGGTGCCCCACTCAACGTGGGCAAAACTGAGGCAAACAGAGTCGATACGTGGCGAGGATCGCCGGTGAATATGGCGCGAAATGGCCTGGCAGATGACTGACGTCGGTGACGGTCCATATAGTGGGCTGTAGCCCTATACTCCTGAACGATTAAACGGAGGCTAAACATATCAGAGACAATGTGTTTTTAGCAAAGATTTACGTTCCTTTGCAAAGTTCTGTAACACAGCGGCTTTATGCTACAGATAAATCTGTCACGCGTGGCTAAATTACGGATCTTCATCACATAAATTATTTTTTCACTATCTAAAATAATTCGCGGAAGTCTTAGTTTTTTTGAACTCTAACCCTTATCTGAATCGATTCGGTTCGCCAATACGATTCTCAGTACGGCTGCCTGGCAGGCGTATTAATGATAATAAAAGGAGGTAGCAAGTGACCATTGCTATTGTCATAGGCACACATGGTTGGGCTGCTGAGCAGCTACTTAAAACGGCAGAGATGCTGTTGGGCGAGCAGGAAAACGTCGGCTGGATCGATTTCGTTCCCGGTGAAAACGCCGAGACGCTGATAGAGAAGTACAACGCTCAACTCGCGAAGCTGGATACCAGCAAAGGCGTGCTGTTTCTCGTTGATACATGGGGCGGCAGCCCGTTCAATGCCGCCAGCCGCATTGTCGTCGATAAAGAGCACTATGAAGTTGTCGCCGGGGTTAATATTCCCATGCTGGTGGAAACCTTCATGGCGCGCGACGACAATCCGGCGTTTGATGAGCTGGTGGCGCTGGCCGTTGAAACCGGTCGCGAAGGGGTAAAAGCCCTGAAGGCACAGCCGGTTGAAAAACCTGCCCCTGCGCCTGCAGCGGCACCAAAAGCGGCAGCACCGACAAAACCGATGGGCCCGAACGATTACATGGTCATCGGCCTGGCGCGTATTGATGACCGCTTAATCCACGGCCAGGTCGCGACGCGCTGGACCAAAGAGACCAACGTTCGACGCATTATCGTGGTCAGCGATGAAGTTGCCGCCGATACCGTACGTAAAACCCTTCTGACTCAGGTTGCTCCTCCTGGCGTTACCGCGCACGTCGTGGATGTCGCCAAGATGATCCGCGTTTACAACAACCCGAAATATGCGGGTGAACGCGTAATGCTCCTGTTCACTAACCCGACAGACGTTGAGCGCATTGTTGAAGGCGGCGTGAAAATCACCTCCGTGAACATCGGTGGTATGGCATTCCGTCAGGGCAAAACGCAGGTCAACAACGCCATTTCAGTCGATGCGAAAGATATCGAGGCATTCAACAAGCTGAATGCGCGCGGTATTGAACTGGAAGCCCGTAAGGTTTCTACGGATCAAAAACTGAAAATGATGGATTTGATCGGCAAAGTTGGGAAATAAGCCCGCGCCGGTTCTCATATAAAGTTTATGTAATAGGAGAAGTGCAATGGAGATTACCACTCTTCAGATTGTGCTGGTGTTCGTCGTCGCATGTATTGCGGGTATGGAATCCGTACTTGATGAATTTCAGTTCCACCGCCCTCTGGTGGCCTGTACGCTGATTGGGGCCGTTCTGGGTGACATGAAAACCGGTATCATCATCGGTGGTACCCTGGAAATGATCGCCCTGGGCTGGATGAACATCGGCGCGGCGGTTGCGCCCGATGCCGCGCTGGCCTCTATCATTTCGACCGTTCTGGTTATTGCTGGTCACCAGAGTATTGGTGCCGGTATCGCGCTGGCGATCCCGCTGGCTGCAGCTGGCCAGGTTCTGACCATCATCGTTCGTACTATCACCGTTGCCTTCCAGCACGCGGCGGATAAGGCGGCCGAAAACGGCAACCTCACGGCACTGTCGTGGATCCACGTTTCATCCCTGTTCCTGCAGGCGATGCGTATCGCGATCCCGGCGGTTATCGTGGCGATCTCTGTTGGTACCAGTGAAGTGCAGAGCATGCTGAACGCCATTCCAGAAGTGGTCACCGGCGGTCTGAACATCGCGGGCGGCATGATCGTGGTCGTCGGTTATGCGATGGTCATCAACATGATGCGCGCAGGCTATCTGATGCCGTTCTTCTACCTCGGCTTCGTGACCGCTGCCTTCACCAACTTCAACCTGGTTGCACTGGGTGTGATTGGTGCGGTAATGGCGATTCTCTACATCCAGCTCAGCCCGAAATATAACCGCGTCGCGGGTGCCCCAGCACAGGCTGCTGGTAACAACGATCTCGATAACGAACTGGACTAGCAGGTGAGCGAAATGGTTGATATGACAAAAACTACCACCGAGAAAAAACTCACTCCGGGTGATATTCGTGGCGTGTTCATCCGTTCTAACCTGTTTCAGGGTTCATGGAACTTCGAACGTATGCAGGCGCTGGGCTTCTGCTTCTCCATGGTGCCGGCGATCAAACGCCTGTACCCGGAAAACAACGAAGCGCGCCGTCAGGCGATCAAGCGTCACCTGGAATTCTTTAACACCCATCCTTACGTTGCGGCCCCCGTACTGGGCGTAACGCTGGCGATGGAAGAACAGCGTGCGAACGGCGCAGAGATTGACGACGGTGCCATCAACGGTATCAAAGTCGGCCTGATGGGCCCGCTGGCCGGTGTCGGTGACCCAATCTTCTGGGGTACCGTCCGTCCGGTCTTCGCGGCGCTGGGTGCCGGTATCGCGATGAGCGGCAGCCTGCTTGGCCCGCTGCTGTTCTTCATCCTGTTCAACGCCGTGCGCCTGCTGACCCGATACTACGGTGTGGCCTACGGTTACCGTAAAGGGGTGGACATCGTTAAGGACATGGGCGGCGGCTTCCTGCAAAAACTGACTGAGGGGGCGTCAATCCTCGGCCTGTTTGTCATGGGGGCGCTGGTTAACAAGTGGACGCACGTGAACATCCCGCTGGTGGTATCGACCATCACCGGTCAGGATGGTCAGACCCGCGTCACCACCGTGCAGACGATTCTGGACCAGCTGATGCCTGGCCTGGTACCGCTGCTGTTGACCTTTGCCTGCATGTGGCTGCTGCGTAAGAAAGTGAACCCGCTGTGGATTATCGTTGGCTTCTTCGTCATCGGTATCGCGGGCTACGCTGTCGGCCTGCTGGGTCTGTAAGTTTCAATGCTATAGGCCGGGGGCTTGCCCCCGGTTTTTTTATCTGGAGGATGAATGACTGTCGCGGACATCGTACTGGTTTTATTTATTGCTGCCCTTCTGGCTTACGCGATCTATGACGAATTCATCATGCCCCGCCGTCACGGCGAGACGCTGCTCTCCCTTCCCCTTCTGCGACGCGGGCGCGTGGATGCGTTTATCTTCGCGGGTCTCATCGTTATTCTTATTTACAATAACGTCACCAGCCATGGTGCAATATTAACCACATGGTTATTATGTGCGCTGGCATTAATGGCGGTTTATCTGTTCTGGATCCGCACGCCGAAAATCATTTTTAAATCCCGCGGATTTTTCTTCGCCAATGTGTGGATAGAATATAACCGTATAAAAGAGATGAATTTATCCGAAGACGGTGTGCTGGTGATGCAATTAGAACAACGCCGCCTGCTTATTCGGGTGAAGAATATTGACGACCTGGAAAAGATATACAATTTACTTGTTAAAACTCAATGAGTTAAATATATAGCAATGGCTATATTCTGTGTTTATCTTCCGCAAGAAATATAGCCAAAGCTATATCCCTTTCGTTAATTTGTTCTCTATTTGTTAACGATATTTTCACGCTTAAAGACAAATGAAAATCGTTATCACCAAGCATTTTAAATAATGCCTCTTCATTGTTGTTTTATATTCTCAAAATATGTTAAGGTTGCGCCCGTCGTTGGGGAGTAGCCGATTTCCTGCTCGCAGGAAATGTACGTGTCAACATACTCGTTGAAAAACGTGGCGCGTACGGATCGCTGACAGCACATCTTATGTGCGGCGCGATCAGGCGAGACCATAGATACATCAACTGCTGTTTACTGGGGGCAGTGATGTGTCATATGGATATCCCCGGTCTGGACGCTGTTATGAATATCTCCGCTACGATCCTCCTCGCTTTTGGCATGTCCATGGACGCTTTTGCGGCTTCCATCGGAAAAGGCGCCACGCTCCACAAACCTAAGTTCTCAGAAGCCCTGCGTACCGGCCTCATTTTTGGCGCTATCGAAACGCTGACGCCGCTTATCGGTTGGGGACTTGGCATGCTCGCCAGCCAGTTCGTGCTGGAGTGGAACCACTGGATTGCCTTCGTACTGCTGGTGTTTCTCGGTGGCCGAATGGTGATAGAAGGTTTTCGCGGCGGTGATGATGAAGACGAGGAGCCGCAGCACCGCCACGGGTTCTGGCTGCTGGTCGCCACGGCAATTGCCACCAGCCTTGATGCGATGGCCGTCGGCGTCGGTCTGGCATTCCTGCAGGTCAATATTATCGCCACCGCGCTGGCCATCGGCTGCGCAACGCTGATCATGTCCACGCTGGGCATGATGGTCGGACGGTTTATCGGCCCGCTGCTGGGTAAACGCGCCGAGATCCTGGGAGGAATTGTGCTGATTGGCATTGGTGCCCAGATCCTCTGGGCACACTTCGCCGGTTAATCTTCGCGCTGCCAGACGTGGATACTGAAATCCGTCTGGCAGTTAAATATTGATTGTACAGCTAACGCTTCCCACACTTCCGGTTTTGCCCGCCACGCGAACGGCGTCATCTGCAGCAGCGCGGTTGCTTCTTCCCCTTTAAGCGTCATTTCATACGCTACGGTTTGCTCCTGCTTCAGGGTAAAACCGGCCAGCTGTTCAGAATGAGGGGCATGCAGTCGCACTTCGTCGTAGATCAGCCCTTTCAGCTCCATCAGATGACGCGGGCCCGGCGTTACGGTGACTACCCATCCGCCCGGTTTCACCACGCGAGCCAGCTCTTCCGCCTTGCAGGGCGCGTAAATGCGGATAACCGCATCCATGCTGGCATCGTCAAACGGCAGCCGGTGGCTGGATGCCACGCAGAACGTCACGTCCGCGTAACGCTTTGCCGCCGCGCGAATGGCCACTTTCGACACGTCCAGACCGAATGTCAACGCGCCCTTCTCGCGTGCAATCCCGGCAAACCGTGCGGTGTAATACCCTTCCCCGCAGCCGATATCGAGCATGGCGGTGGCTGAACCCGGCAGGATGTCATTCAGCATCTGCGCGACGGTCTCCCGCAGCGGCAGATAGTGCCCGGCATCCAGAAACGCACGACGCGCCTGCATCATCTCTGCACTGTCGCCTGGATCGCGGGAGCGCTTATGCTGCACCGGCAGAAGATTCACGTAGCCTTCTTTTGCCATATCAAACTGATGCCCCTGCGGACAGGTACAGCTTTTATCTGAATGCGTCAGGGGGGCGTGGCAAAGGGGGCAGCTGAAGGACATGGTGACTCCGGAGCATAATCAAAGGGCGAAGTGTACCGCTATTCGCCCTGGTTATAAACGCCCGGTTAACGCATAACGATAAGGTGATCGGAGCCCGCCGGTAACCCGTCAGGTTTTACATTCTCCAGACGCAGCACGTTACCCATAATCTCGCTGAAGACAGGCGCGGAAACGGCACCGCCGTAGTAGGCGCCATTTTGCGGATCGTTAATGACCACCACCAGAGCAAAGCGCGGATCGCTGGCGGGCGCAACGCCGGCCGTATACGCAACGTATTTATCGACGTACTTTCCGCTGTCGTCAATTTTCTTCGCCGTGCCGGTTTTCACCGCCACCCGGTAATCGCGAATGGCGGCCTTAACGCCCCCGCCGCCGGGCAGCGCAACGCTCTCCATCATGTGTTCCACCTCGTGTGCGATCTCTTCCGGCATGACCCGGTGCCCGATAACGGGTGGATCGATACGCGTAATCGAGAGAGGTCGCTCGAGCCCGAAGCCTCCGATCGTGGCGTAGACGTGCGCCAGCTGGAGCGGCGTCACCATCAGCCCGTAGCCGAAGGCAAAGGTCGCACGATCGAGCTGGCTCCAGTATTTACGATTTGGCAACAGCCCCGCGCTCTCGCCCGTTAAGCCAAGCCCCGTATTCGTGCCAAACCCAAAGTTTCGATAGGTATCAATAAGATGCTGGACAGGCATTGCCAGAGAGAGTCGGGATACGCCGGTGTCGCTCGATTTTTGCAGGATCCCGGTCATCGTCAGTTCAGGATAATAGCCCACGTCGCGGATACGATGCCCGTCAAGGGTATACGGGTGAGTGTCAATCACGCTGTCCGGCTGGACCAGGCCCTGCTGCAGGGCCGTCATCAGCACCAGCGGCTTGACCGTCGAACCGGGTTCGAACGTATCGCTGATCGCGCGATTACGAAAATCGTTTATCGTCGCGCCTTCCCGATTATTGGGGTTGAAATCCGGATAGCTCGCCATGGCGAGTATTTCCCCGGTTGGGATATTTATTAGCACCGATGCGCCAGACTCGGCCTTGTTCCAGGCCACGGCATTATCGAGTGCATCTTCGGTGATGGTTTGCAGCCGCTCGTCGATACTTAACTGGATGTTATGCGCCGGCACGGGCGCCACTTCCGTCAGGTTTTCAACCACGCGACCGTAGCGGTCTTCCCTTACCTGCCGCACTCCGGCCTTGCCGGTCAGCTGCGCGTTAAAGCTTTTTTCCACACCTTCAATGCCCTGCCCGTCAATATTGGTGAAGCCAATCAGGTTCGCTGCCACATGGCCGGCAGGATAAAAACGGCGGGATTCATCGCGTAAATTGATACCGGGCAGATTCAGCTTATCGATCCACTTCGCCTGTGCGGGATCGACCTGACGGGCAAGATAAATAAAACGCCCCTGCGGGATGGCGTTGATTCTCGCCGAAAGTGTGCCCAGGGAGAGATGCAGCGCGTTTGCCAACGCCTGCCAGCGTTCGTCAATGCCAACGCCCCCTTTTGCCAGCACCGTTTTAGGATCGGCCCAGACGGCCCGGACGGGCACGCTCACCGCCAGGGGGCGACCTTCGCGATCCATTATCATGCCCCGCGGCGCATCAATCGCCAGCTGGCGGAGGGATCGCATATCTTCCTGCTTCACCAGATTGTCAGGCTTGATGATTTGCAGCCAGGCAACGCGGCCCAGCAAAAAAGCCAGACTACAAAAAATAGCTAAACAGAGCAGCACAAAACGCGCTGGCGTGAAATTGCCAGCGGTGGTTATCAATTTCTTCTTCACCTGAACCCCAGGACTGTTAAACAACGCCCTGATTTAACGGGAAAAGATGGGTTTAAGGTGGCAAAACAGTGCTACTAACCTCGCAGCTTTGCAACAAGTTACTAACAAGACCGCCAATGGTAATATTTTGAAAGATAAGGGACATAAAAAAGCCCCGCATTATGCGAGGCTTTATGTCTGAGATTGAAGTGCGAAGCGCTTCAGTCAGCAGCGGTTCGATCAGATAGCAGTTACGTTAACTGCAGCTGGGCCTTTCTGGCCGTCCTGAATTTCGAACTCAACGTTCTGGCCTTCAGCCAGAGTTTTGAAGCCGTTACCCTGGATTGCAGAGAAGTGTACGAACACGTCTTTGCTGCCGTCAGCAGGAGTAATGAAACCAAAACCTTTAGACTCGTTGAACCACTTAACTTGACCTTTAATCTTTGCCATTTTGCAAAATTCCTTAGAGTGTTTTCTTAGCCCGCAGGCATTAACTGAGATAAAACTGAGACATTACTGCATGAGGCACTAATATAAGGTTCGGCAGAGAAGCGGTATTCAACGACAACGTGTTTACTCAGGACTTCTTTACTGAAAATGCCACACATAAACAGAACTGTACCTCGTTTGACCCAAAACGTGTTATCACACACTATGTTTAATATGGCAAGCCATTTTTAAACATGTCTCGATCCGCCGCACAAATTCGAACAGTGCCTGTCAGGTTTTGCACAATTATGCGCATCACTTACAGACAGCTCTGCTGCGTAACAAAGACCCAGCGTTGCTTTCACAAGCGCTGTAATCTAAGACTTTTTTAACATAGCTCAATCATTACGAAGCGTCCAGCAAACGGGAAAAGAAATCTTACGTCCTGATTGAGTTAGAACAATTTGTGAAAACTTATGCTTAAATCATTGTAACGCGACCAAATTGTTTCAGAGAAAAAACACTGTTAATAACCCGCGCCGAACTGTATTAAAATGCACCAACTAATAAACAGTGTTATGCACCAAAATAATGAAATTTTTATGACTCTGCATCAAAAGAAGGCAAGCAAAACGTTTCGATAAAAATAAAACATTCCTGCACGCGTTTACATACAGAATATATGCACTACGTTATCGCTTCGCTTATAAGGATAAATACTCACCAACTTTCAGTACCCTGAAAGAATGATTAACTGGTGCTAAATTATCTAGCGCGTCAGTTAACTCCCGCACAGGTTCATCAAGGGCTTCATCTGCCAGTTCAAACACGCCCCAGTGAATGGGAAACGCCAGAGGACAACCCAGCTGCTGCCACAATGCCACCGCAGATTGCGGATCCATATGATGGACAGCCATGAACCATCGTGGGGCATAGGCACCTATTGGTAACGCGGCAGCATCGATATGGCCAAGGCGTTCAGGTATCAATAGCAGTTCAGGCGAATACCCCGTATCTCCGCTGAACCAGAAACGATGATGTCGACCTTCCATAACCCAGCCGCACCATAATGAGCGATTGCGGTTCCATGGCGTGCGCATACTCCAGTGCTGTGCCGGTACGGCGGTCAGCGTCATCCCCTGCCAGGTGAAGCTCTGCCACCAGTCGAGCTCAACCACGCGTTTTGCCCCCCGGCGGCGAAACCAGTCGGCCAGGCCCAGCGGAACAAAAAAACTGACCTCAGGGAAGCGTTTGAGAATACGGCGAATGGTCACATCATCAAGATGATCGTAATGATTATGGGAGATGACGACCGCATCAAGCTGATTGAGTTGACAGACTGACAGCACGGGAGGCGTTTTGCGCTGGGGTCCCAGGAAAGGGAGTGGAGAAGCGCGCTGTGAAAAAACCGGATCGGTAAGGATGATATTGCCGTCCAGCTGCAGCATTACGCTCGCGTGTCCCAGCCACCATACCCCATCTTCATGAGGTTGCGTAAGCTCAACCGGTTGCCACCACTGTTGGATAAAGTCTTCATAGCCCAGCGCGGGTGGCTTCGGTAAACCGGCCTCTTTACGCGCTTTGCGCCAACGGTCAAGATCGCCGGGTTGATGTCCGACAGGATCGGTATTACGAAAACCGTTCGGGGTGTGATGTTTCAGGGAGGGGTCATACCAGGGATTTTTCCAGACCACAGCCACCTCCCAGCATAAAAAGATTAACGCTCAGCCACCAGGCGGATAAAGTCGTCTTCGTCTTTGCTTTCTTCAGCGACCGCGTCTTTCGGCGCGTCTTTCTCTTCCGGTTCGTTAGCCTCACACAGACGGCGTAGCAGCGCATTCTGACGTTTTTGCTGATCGAGCAGCGCTTCCAGCAGTTCAATCTGCTCGTTAGTACGGGAGCTGGCGCGGTTCACAAAAAACCAAATGACCAGGCCCACAAGCAGAACAACCAAAGAAATCATCAGGGATGCCATATTCAGCAGCCCTGAATTCAGTAACTCACCCATTTCACCACCTCAATAAAAACGTCTATTTTACCACTGGCGCGAAGGAAGGAAATCACCTTGAGAAAAAATGCGTATTACCACGGAATAAACTTATTGATTGCGCAAACGCCGCTAAAAAACTGTACATCCTGATCGCACATCACATTGATCGTCTGCGTCCATAACACCACGCACGCTATCAGCACGATAATCAGAATTACCCAGCGTATTTTTTTCACTCCACACTCCGTCTAAAAACCTGATGTAACGAGGTTAACACGCTTATCTTAAACAAGGACTAACTGTACCGCCATCGCACTTTTTTCAGAATCCTGCACTTGTTTCATCGTGTAAACCGTTTACGCTAGCTTTATGATAACAACGACAAAAGAGGTTAATGATGCGCTTCATTATTCGAACAATTATTGCACTGGCTATCGTCTGGATTGGCCTTCTGCTCACGGGTTATGGCGTGCTTGTTGGAAGCACCGAAAACGCAGCCGGGTTAGGGATTCAATGTAAATATTTAACAGCACAGGGCGTGAGCACTGCGCAATATCTGCATACTGACAGCGGGATCGTTGGCTTGACCAACTGTCCGGTCCTGCGAAAGACATCCGTCGTGATTGATAATGGCTAATCAGCAGGTGACATGACTGATATAAAAAACGCCGCAGCAGATGCGGCGTTTTTTATGCGAGCAGAGATTAAAACGGGTAGTCGTGATAACCCATTTGTTCAGAAATCTTACGTGCGGCAGTGTGCAGAATAGCCACATACTCATGCAGGCGCTCTTCGGAGAAGCGTAAGGTTGGGAAGGAGATACTTAAGCCCGCGATTACTACGCCAAAGCGGTCAAACACCGGAACGCCGATGCAGCGCAGCCCTTCTTCCTGCTCTTCGTTATCTTCGCCATACCCCTGCTCACGTACGCGATCGAGCACCGTTAACAGCGCGTCTGTGCTGGTAATGGTTCGCGAGGTACTTTGCTTGTATTCCACGCCTTCGAGGATCTGTTTCACTTCCTCACGATCGCGCCAGGCCAGCAGAACCTTACCAATCGCGGTGCTGTAGAGCGGGTTGCGACGACCAATGCGCGAGTACATGCGCAAATTGTACATGGAGTCGATTTTATGGATGTAAACAATGCTGTCTTCATCCAGCGCACCGAGATGGATGGTCTCTTTGGTCAGGCGAGAGATTTCACGCATCTGGATATCAGCGCTGCGGATCAGGTCAACATTTTGCAGCGCACGAGCGCCCAGCTCAAACAGCTTAAGCGTCAGAGAGTATTTTTCAGATTCGCCTTCCTGGGCAACGTAGCCCAGCGACTTCATGGTTTGTAAAAAGCGATATACGGTGCTTTTAGACATCATCACGCGCTGCGACAACTCTGTAATACCTATTTCACGCTCTTCCCCCAGCGCCTGTAAGATGCCAAACACCTTCAGCACGGAAGAAACAGAATCTGGCTGTTTATCCAAATCCGCAATAGCCATTTACCACCTCATAGAGAGTGTTTTATAAAAATCAGAACCGGTTTTTATTATAAGTTCCCGTCATGTCACCTGCAATCAATCCGCGTTTACTTCGTTACAAATCTGCGACATATCGCGGCTGTAACAATGCTAAAATAGTTATCCTGAGAATAATTTCATGCTGAGCTTTTTTAATCCTAATGGAAAAGACCCTTTCCGATGGCCTGCCTTTACCCCAGCGGTATGGCGCTATAGCGACCATCATTATCGGTATCTCAATGGCCGTCCTTGACGGCGCAATCGCGAACGTTGCCCTGCCAACCATCGCCAGCGACCTGCATGCCTCTCCCGCCAGTTCGATATGGATCGTTAACGCATATCAGATTGCGATTGTGGTTTCCCTGCTCTCGTTCTCTTTCCTGGGCGATATGTTCGGTTACCGTCGGGTGTATCAGTGCGGCCTGGTGGTTTTCACCTTCACGTCCTTGCTATGCGCCCTTTCAGATTCGCTGCATACCTTGACGCTTGCCCGCATCGCGCAGGGTTTTGGCGGCGCGGCGCTCATGAGCGTAAACACGGCGTTGATCCGCTTAATTTATCCCCAGCGTCATCTGGGGCGCGGCATGGGGATAAACTCGTTTATTGTCGCTGTCTCTTCCGCCGCCGGGCCAACTATTGCGGCGGCGATCCTTTCCGTTGCGTCATGGCAATGGCTGTTTGCTATTAACGTGCCGCTGGGCATTGTCGCTATATTCTTTGCCCTTCGCTTTCTTCCCGCTAACGGCCCTAAAAGCACCATGCCGCGCTTTGATGTGGCGAGTGCGGTGATGAATGCCCTGACCTTTGGCCTGCTGATTACGGCGCTGAGCGGCTTTGCGCAGGGACAGTCTCTGATGCTTACCGGAGCGGAGCTTATCGCCCTGCTGGCGATCGGATTCTTCTTTGTTCGCCGCCAGCTCACTCTCCCCGTGCCTTTACTGCCGGTCGATCTGCTGCGTATTCCCCTTTTTTCCCTCTCCATTTGCACGTCTGTCTGCTCGTTCTGCGCCCAAATGCTGGCTCTGGTATCTTTGCCCTTCTTTCTGCAGAGCGTGGTCGGCCGTTCAGAAGTGGAGACCGGCCTGCTGTTAACCCCCTGGCCACTGGCGACCATGGTGATGGCGCCGCTGGCAGGTTACTTAATTGAACGCGTCCATGCCGGTTTACTGGGAGCATTGGGGCTTGCGGTGATGGCGACAGGCCTATTCGCGCTGGCGCTGCTACCGTCATCGCCAACCGATCTGGACATCATCTGGCGCATGATCCTGTGCGGCGCAGGATTTGGCCTGTTCCAGTCCCCTAACAATCACACCATCATCACTTCCGCGCCGCGCCATCGCAGCGGTGGTGCCAGCGGCATGCTGGGGACCGCGCGCCTTCTGGGACAAAGCAGCGGCGCAGCCCTGGTCGCCCTGATGTTTAACCTCGCCGGGCAAAACGGCAACCATGTTGCGCTTCTCACCGCGGGAGCCCTTGCCTCGCTCGCGGCGGTCATCAGCGGCCTGCGCGTGACCCAGCCCAGGGTTCAGGCATAAAAAAAGCCGGGCGGAGTGTTCTCCTGCCCGGCTTATTAGAGTTCTTAGCGTTACTTCAGATATTCCCCACTGCGCAGCGCTTCGATACGTTTATCCAGCGGCGGGTGAGACATAAACAGCTCGCTCAGCGATTTGGATTTACCGTTAATGCAGAAGGCCATCATGCTGTTCGCTTCCTGCGGCTCGTAGCTGGTTTTCAGACGCTGCAGCGCGGCAATCATCTTCTCACGACCAACCAGCTTCGCCGAGCCGGCATCCGCGTGGAATTCACGGTGGCGGGAGAACCACATGGTGATGATGCTGGCCAGAATACCGAATACCAGTTCCAGAACCATCGAAACGGCGAAGTAGATCAGCGGGTTGCCGTTGCTCTCTTCACCTTCATCACGGTCTCCGCCCATAAAGCCTGCCGCGATCTGCGCCAGAATACGGGAGATGAAGATCACGAAGGTGTTCACCACGCCCTGAATCAGGGTCATGGTCACCATGTCACCGTTGGCGATATGGCTGATTTCGTGGGCAATAACCGCTTCGGCTTCGTCACGGCTCATGTTCTGCAGCAATCCGGTGCTGACGGCAACCAGTGACGCATCGCGACGGGCGCCCGTGGCGAAAGCGTTGATGTCCGGGGCATGGTAAATCGCCACCTGCGGCATGGCGATCCCGGCCTGACGGGATTGCTGAGCCACCGTGTTCATCAGCCACTGTTCCATATCGTTACGCGGCTGTTCAATAACCTCACCACCCACCGATTTCAGTGCCATCCACTTCGACATCAGCAGGGAGATGAACGAGCCACCAAAACCAAACAGCAGCGCCATAATCAACAGACCCTGAACGCTGCTCGACTGAATTCCTGTCAGGCTTAGCACGAGCCCGAAAACCACCATGACCGCCAGGTTGGTGAGCAGGAAGAGCGCGATTCGCATCATAATTTTCTTTTTACCTCAGTTTAACAAAACGCACTATGCGATTACCCACATCGTATGGGTATTGCGGCTATTTTCAAGCATCCGGCGGGCGTAAGTCACCAGAAAGACACAACTTTACACAATTGGAAATCTGACTGACGGAAGGATGCAGAACAAAAAGAAACAGGCACAATTTCTTGTGCCTGTTGGGAGGTTATTTTGCCGGAGCGGGCTGTACGGCTTGTTTCTCTTTTTCCTGATTCGCCAGGTCGAGAGCGATATGCACCGTCTCGTCCAGATACGGATCCGGCTCCTGGTAATCTTTTGGCAGATCGTCCAGTTTCTTGAGCAGAGGCTTGCCTTCGCGCTTGAAGCGATCGTTGATACGCGCCAGGCGGGTTGCATCATCCTCGTTGTTCTCTTTCTCACGCTGTGCATAGTTCAGAGAAACGATATTCCGCTTATCTTTCAGGGCATTGAATCGTGCAATGTCCTTCATGATGTACTGGAACTCCGGATCTTTCGCGATGCGGTCGTTATGCGCTTTCAGCAGTTCTGGGCCAAATTGCGTCATATCACCCGCTTTCACGTAGGTCGCGGCATTGATGCTGTCCCACGGCAAGGCGTTATCTTCAAACTTCTCGCCGGTTTCCGTCTCTTCCGTGCCTGTCGGCATCATGATGTCCGGCGTTACGCCCTTACGCTGCGTACTGCCGCCGTTCACGCGGTAGAATTTCTGAATGGTGTACTGAACTGAGCCCAGCGCAGGCCATTCCGGACGCAGCATCTGATCGTAAATACGATTCAGAGAGCGATACTGCTGTACGGTACCTTTCCCGAAGGTTGGCTCACCGACAATCAGCGCGCGACCATAGTCCTGCATTGCAGCGGCAAAGATTTCAGACGCGGAAGCACTGAAGCGGTCAACCAGGACCACCAGCGGGCCTTTGTAGTAGACCACACCGTCGTTGTCGGCATCTTCACGCACTTTACCGTTGTTATCGCGCACCTGAACCACCGGGCCAGATGGAATGAACAGACCGGAGAGTGAAACCGCTTCTGTCAGCGCCCCGCCGCCGTTACTGCGCAGGTCGATGATAATGCTGCTGACGTTCTGCTTCTCAAGCTTCTGCAGCTGAACTTTCACATCGTCAGTCAGCCCTACGTAGAAGCCAGGAATATCCAGGACACCGACCTTCTCTTTACCCACGGTTTTCACCGACATTTTCACCGCGCGGTCTTCCAGACGGATACGCTCGCGGGTCAGGGTAACGATACGGGTTTTAGTGCCTTTACCGGCAGGCAGAATTTCCAGACGAACCTTGCTGCCTTTCGGACCTTTGATCAGCGCAACCACGTCATCGAGACGCCAGCCGATCACGTCGACCATGTTCTGGCCTGTTTGTCCTACACCCACAATGCGATCGCCTACGCTAATCGCTTTGCTTTTGGACGCCGGGCCACCCGCGACCATGGAATTGATCACCGTGTAATCATCGTCCATCTGCAGCACCGCGCCGATACCTTCCAGAGACAGGCTCATCTCGGTATTGAACTGTTCGGTGTTGCGTGGAGAGAGATAGTTGGTGTGCGGATCAATTTCGTGCGCAAAGGCGGTCATCGCGAGTGAGAAAACATCCTCACTATTGGTCTGCGCCAGACGACGAATGGCAAATTTGTAACGACGCGTCAGCGTGTCACGGATCTCTTTTTCGTCTTTGCCAGTCAGCTTAAGGCTCAGTTCGTCGTATTTAACTTTACCGTCCCACAGCGCATTCAACTCGGCTTCATCTTTCGGCCAGGGTGCTTTACTGCGATCCAGATTAAAGGTGTCAGTGCCGGTGAAGTCCATCGGACGTTCCAGCACTTTCAGCGCGTACTGATAGCGTTCAAAGCGGCGCTTTTGCGACAGGTTGTAGAGATCGTAAAACAGATCCAGCTTGCCTGAACGCAACTCATCACCCACCTCGGATTTGCGCTTAGCGAACTGCTCGACATCGCTGGCGAGCAAAACGTTATGGCTGTAATCCAGCAAGTTCAGATAGCGGTCAAAGATTTTGGCCGAAAAGGCCTGATCGAGATCGAACTGACGATAGTGCGAGCGGGTAAAACGTGAGGTCACGCGCTCGCTCACCGTCGCATGTTGCGTCTCTTCCTTGAGTACCGGAATTTGATCAACACGCGTGATATCGTCCACTGCAAAAGCGTGACCTGTTATGGCAAACAGGCCCGCCAGCGCGGTGAGCTTAAAAAAAGTGTTCATGCCAGGCTTGGCCTCCGTTTCAGAACAACAAGTGTTCTGCGCGTACAATCATTGACATACCAGAAGTCAGCTGTACACGAACGCCATCTTTGGTGATTTCCAGTACGGTGGCGTCCATAGCATTGTTACCCGCTTTTACCTTCAGTGCCTGACCTACGCTCAGGGCGTTAATGTCAGAAACCGGCGTATGGCGCGGCTCTTCACGAGGGGCACGCGGGGCTTTTGCTGCTGGTTTGTCTGCACGCGGTTTGCGATCGTTATTATCGTGACGGCGCGGCGCAGGGCGTGGTTTACGCTCACGACGAGGCGCTTCTTCCTGGCCGTTTGCCGCTGCGGTTTCGCGTTTTTTCGCCTGCTGTTCTGCACGTTGTGCCTGAACGCGTGCTTTGGCTTCTTCAAGCTGCTTGCGCGCGTGCTCAACGTGCTGCTCGTCCAGCTCACCGCAAGGGTTGCCGTCGAGGTCCACGCGGGTCGCGCCTGGTTTGATACCGTACAGGTAACGCCAGCTCGAAGTATAAAGACGTAAGGCGGAACGCAGCTGAGTTTTGCTGAGGTTCATTTCCCCTTCAACACGCGCCACCAGATCCTGAAAAATACCGACTTTCAGGGGACGAGCTTCACCTTCCGCGCTGAAGCACTGCGGGAAACGCTCGGCCAGAAATGCGATAACTTCTTTACTGCTATTCAACTTAGGTTGATTTTCCATGAAATTTCCTGATTACAACGGACGTTGCCAACAAGCGCAGGCATGAACAGGCGTCATTATAATGACGCTATCAGTAAATGCTACGTTATCCGTTGATTATCCTGCGACGCTCGCAAAGAATTTTTGATAATCGGTTGCAGCGAGTACGTTTTCCAGATTCGCCACCAGCTCGCGTAGCCCCTGTTCGTCCTCGGTTGTAAAGCGACTGAAGACCGTACTGTCGATATCCAGAACGCCAATAATCTGATTTTTTACCACCAGCGGCAGAACGATTTCAGAATTACTGGCAGCATCACAGGCAATATGCCCGTCAAACGCATGAACATCTTCCACACGCTGGACCTGATTTTCGGCCACCGCCGTGCCGCATACGCCACGCCCTACCGGAATACGCACGCAGGCCAGTTTGCCCTGGAACGGGCCGAGCACCAGCGTTTCACCTTCCAGGAGGTAAAAGCCGGCCCAGTTCACGTCAGAGAGACGTTCAAACAGCAATGCGCTAGTATTTGCCAGAGTAGCTAAGAAGCTGGTCTCACCCGCCATCAATGCCTTAAAATCGCGGTTCAGATCCGCGTAGAATTCTGTTTTGTTCATTATTCAATCACTTAGTTGTCTTACAAATTTACCGCATAGCCTATTAAAATAAGCATTAAATGCGCTCATGCTCAAGATGAATCCGTTCATGAGTTATTATAACTTTCAACAATACTTATTTGTGCGCAGCTGATGGCCTTAAAAACAACCAAAATTACGCCGACAAGAAAGATAACTGTCCATACGGTAAGCGAAGCTTTGCCACGTGCACATTATCAGCGTTGCCCCCAGTGCGATACGCTTTTTATGTTGCCGAAGATGAAATCGCACCAAAGTGCCTTTTGTCCCCGCTGCGACGCCAAAATTCGCGATGGCCGCGACTGGTCGCTCACCCGCCTCGCCGCCATGGCCGTCACCATGCTGCTGCTGATGCCCTTCGCCTGGAGCGAACCGCTGCTGAAACTCTACCTGCTTGGCGTGCGCATTGACGCCAACGTGCTGCAGGGTATCTGGCAGATGACCCGTCAGGGGGATCCCATCACCGCTGCAATGGTGCTGTTCTGTACCGTTGGCGCGCCGCTGGTGCTGGTCGCCGCCATTGCCTATCTGTGGTTTGGCAATATTCTCGGCATGAACCTTCGCCCGGTTCTGCTGATGCTGGACAAGCTCAAAGAGTGGGTGATGCTGGATATTTATCTGGTGGGCGTGGGCGTTGCGTCAATAAAGGTACAGGACTACGCCTTTTTGCAGCCCGGCATCGGACTCTTTGCTTTCATCAGCCTGGTATTGCTGAGCATACTGACGCTTATCCACCTGAACGTTGAACAGCTCTGGGAGCGATTTTACCCTCAGCGCCCCGCCACGCGTCCTGATGAAAATCTGCGCGTCTGTCTGGGATGTCACTATACCGGCTTGCCCGACGCGCGTGGTCGCTGCCCGCGGTGCCACATTCCGTTGAGGCTGCGGCGCAACAACAGCCTGCAAAAATGCTGGGCCGCGCTGATCGCTTCCCTGGTGTTTCTGATCCCAGCCAATATGTTGCCGATTTCCATCATTTACGTGAATGGCGGGCGTCAGGAGGATACTATCCTCTCCGGGATTATCTCCCTTGCGCACAGCAACGTCGGGGTGGCGGCGATCGTCTTCATTGCCAGTATCCTGGTTCCCTTTACCAAAGTGGTGGTGATGTTTACCCTGCTCATCAGCATTCACTTTAAATGTGAACAAGGCTTACGGACCCGCATTCTGCTGCTGCGGTTCGTCACCTGGATTGGCCGCTGGTCAATGTTAGATCTGTTCGTGATATCGCTGATGATGTCGCTCATCAATCGCGACCAGCTACTTGCTTTTACAATGGGACCCGCGGCTTTTTATTTCGGCTCTGCGGTGATATTGACTATTCTTGCTGTGGAATGGCTGGATAGCCGCTTACTTTGGGATGCACATGAGTCAGGAAACCCCCGCTTCGCCGACTGAAGCGAGAATTAAAACAAAACGCCGCATTTCGCCATTCTGGTTGCTGCCCGTCATCGCCCTGATGATTGCAGGCTGGCTTATCTGGACGAGCTATGAAGATCGCGGGAGTACCGTCACCATTGATTTTCAGACCGCCGACGGCATCGTCGCCGGGCGAACGCCCGTTCGCTTCCAGGGGGTTGAAGTGGGTACGGTTCAGGATATCTCCCTTGGAAAAGGGTTGAACAAGATTCAGGTGCGGGTCAGTATTAAATCTGACATGCAGGATGCCCTGCGCAGCGAAACGCAGTTCTGGCTGGTGACGCCAAAAGCCTCTCTGGCCGGCGTGTCCGGGCTGGATGCGCTCGTGGGCGGTAACTATATCGGCATGATGCCGGGTAAAGGTGAGCCGCAGGATCACTTTGTTGCCCTGGATACACAGCCCAAGTACCGCCTCAACAACGGCGATTTAATGATCCATCTGCAGGCGCCGGATCTCGGTTCTCTGAACAGCGGTTCGCTGGTCTATTTCCGCAAAATCCCGGTTGGCCGCGTGTACGATTACGCGATCAACCCGAATAAACAGGGCGTCACCATAGACGTGCTGATCGAGCGTCGCTTCACCAATCTGGTGAAAAAAGGCAGCCGCTTCTGGAACGTCTCCGGCGTGGATGCGGACGTCAGCCTGAGCGGTGCGAAAGTGAAGCTGGAAAGTCTGGCCGCGCTGGTGAATGGTGCCATTGCCTTTGACTCCCCGGAAAACTCAAGCCCCGCCACCGCGGATGACTCATTTGGATTGTACGCTGACCTGGCGCACAGCCAGCGGGGCGTGCTCGTCAAACTCGCCCTGCCCGATGCTAAGGGGCTAAAAGCGGGTGCAACGCCGCTGATGTATCAGGGGTTGCAGGTTGGTCAGCTCACCAAAATGACGCTCAACCCGGGCGGCTCGGTCACCGGCGAAATGACTGTCGATCCGAGCGTGGTCGATCTCCTGCGCGAGAAAACGCGTATCGAAATGCGCAGTCCAAAGCTCTCTCTGAACGATGCCAGCCTCAGCACGCTGTTGACCGGCAATACGTTTGAGCTCATCCCCGGCGAAGGTAAACCCAGCAATAGCTTCGTGATTGCCCCGGCGGATAAATCCCTGCTGCAAAAGCCGGGCGTAGTGACCGTCACGCTGAATGCGCCAGAAAGTTACGGAATCGAAGCCGGTCAGCCGTTAATTTTACACGGCGTGCAGGTCGGCCAGGTGCTGGAGCGTAAGCTCTCCGCGAATGGCGTGACCTTCTCGGTCGCCATCGATCCGCAGTACAGCGACCTGGTGCACGGTGACAGCAAATTCGTGGTGAACAGTCGCGTCGATGTGAAGGTGGGACTGGACGGCGTGGAGTTCCTCGGCGCCAGCGCCAGCGAATGGGTTAACGGCGGCATCCGCATTCTGCCCGGCGATAAAGGCCCCGTTCGCGACAGCTATCCGCTGTATGCCAACCTTGAGAAAGCGGTTGAAAACAGCCTGAGCGATCTCCCTACCACCACGCTGACGCTAAGCGCCGAGACGCTGCCGGACGTACAGGCGGGCTCCGTGGTGCTCTACCGCAAGTTTGAGGTCGGGGAAGTTATCACCGTTCGCCCGCGTGCGGATGCGTTTGATATCGAACTGCATATCAAGCCGGAGTACCGCAAGCTGCTGACGCCAAACAGCGTCTTCTGGGCCGAAGGCGGCGCGAAAGTTCAGCTTAACGGTAACGGGCTGACCGTGCAGGCCTCCCCGCTCTCACGCGCGCTGCGCGGAGCGATTAGCTTCGATAACCTCAGCGGCGCGGGCGCGAATCTGCGGAAAGGCGATAAGCGTATTCTCTTCCCGTCCGAAACCGCCGCACGCGCCGTGGGTGGACAGATTACCCTGCACGCGTTTGATGCCGGCAAGCTGGCGGAAGGTATGCCAATTCGCTATCTCGGCATTGATATCGGGCAGATCCAGAAGCTGACGCTGATTACCTCGCGCAACGAGGTGCAGGCCACCGCTGTGCTGTACCCGGAATATGTGCAGACCTTCGCCCGCACGGGTTCGCGCTTCTCGGTGGTGACGCCGCAGATCTCGGCCGCGGGCGTTGAGCATCTCGACACCATTTTGCAGCCGTACATCAACGTTGAGCCGGGCCAGGGCAATGCCCGTCGTGATTTCGAGCTTCAGGAAGCCACGATCACCGACTCGCGCTACCTTGGCGGCCTGAGCATCGTGGTGGAAGTGCCGGAAGCGGGCTCGCTCAGCATCGGCACCCCGGTACTGTTCCGCGGCATTGAAGTGGGTACGGTCACGGGCCTGACGCTCGGTACGCTCTCCGACCGCGTAATGGTGGCGTTACGCATCAGCGAGCGTTACCAGCACCTGGTCCGTAATAACTCGGTATTCTGGCTGGCGTCCGGCTATTCACTGGACTTTGGCCTGACGGGTGGCGTGGTGAAAACCGGCACCTTCAACCAGTTCATTCGCGGCGGTATCGCGTTTGCCACGCCGCCGGGCACGCCGCTGGCGCCAAAAGCGCAGCCGGGTAAACACTTCCTGCTGCTCGAAAGCGAACCGAAAGAGTGGCGTGAATGGGGAACCGCCCTGCCGCGTTAATCTGACAGGCTCCGGTGTCAACGCACCGGAGCCTTTATGTTACACTGCGCACCTGAACTTTTCCCTGTGGTGTGCCCGTGGCTCAAAACTCCGTATTTCTTCCTGAACAATTCCTGGCGCAGATGCGCGAGGCGCTTCCCTCTCACCTGTCGTTAGACGATTTTATCGCCGCCAGCCAGCGTCCGTTACGCCGAAGTATTCGCGTCAACACGCTGAAAATCAGCGTCGATGATTTTCTGGCGCTGGTCTCGCCGTACGGCTGGCAGCTTACGCCGGTCCCGTGGTGCGCCGAGGGTTTCTGGATCGAACGCGATGACGAAGCCTCGCTGCCGCTGGGCAGTACCGCTGAACATCTGAGCGGTCTGTTCTATATTCAGGAAGCCAGCTCGATGCTGCCGGTGGCCGCCCTGTTCGCCGATGGCAATGCGCCTGAACGCGTGATGGATGTTGCCGCGGCGCCCGGCTCAAAAACCACGCAAATTGCCGCCCGGATGGGTAACCACGGGGCGATCCTCGCCAACGAATTTTCCGCCAGCCGCGTGAAGGTGCTGCATGCCAACATCAGCCGCTGCGGTATTCATAATGTTGCCCTGACGCACTTTGACGGACGCGTGTTTGGCGCCGCCTTACCGGAAGCCTTCGATGCCATTCTGCTGGACGCCCCCTGCTCCGGCGAAGGAGTGGTGCGTAAAGATCCCGATGCGTTAAAGAACTGGTCCGTGGAGAGCAATCTTGAGATCGCCGTCACGCAGCGCGAGCTGATCGAGAGCGCATTTCACGCGTTGCGCCCCGGCGGCACGCTGGTCTATTCAACGTGCACCTTAAACCGCGATGAAAACGAAGACGTCTGCCTGTGGCTGAAAGCGAACTACCCGGATGCCGTGGAGTTTCTGCCGCTTAACGATCTGTTCGCCTCGGCACAGGAGGCGGTCACGCCGGAGGGTTTCCTCCACGTGTTCCCGCAGATTTACGACTGCGAAGGGTTCTTTGTGGCGCGTCTGCGTAAAACGCAGGCGGTTGCTCCCCTGCCCGCGCCTAAATTTAAGGTCGGCAACTTCCCGTTTGCTCCCCTTAAAGGTCGCGATGCAGCACAGCTTGAAGCCGCCGCCGAAAAGGTTGGGCTGGTCTGGGATGAGAGTCTGCACCCCTGGATGCGTGATAAAGAGATATGGCTGTTCCCGGCACAGATCGAGCCGCTCATCGGAAAGGTCCGTTTTTCGCGAATCGGGATCCGCCTGGCGGAAGTGCATAACAAAGGCTATCGCTGGCAGCATGAGGCCGTTATCGCCCTTGCCGGATGCGGGAATACCTTTGCCCTGACGCATCAGGAAGCCGAAGAGTGGTACCGTGGCCGCGATGTCTATCCGGACAGCACGCCGTCAGGCGATGAAGTGATCGTAACGTATCAGGGATATCCGCTGGGGCTGGCAAAAAAAGTCGGCTCAAGGCTGAAAAACAGCTATCCGCGCGAGCTGGTTCGGGATGGCCGTCTGTTTACCGGTAACGATCTCACAGCCTGAAAAAAAGCGCATTTTTTTACTGGCGATTTTGCTCTCCTTGTCTACGATCAAAAATGGGTGATCGCACTGGTCATACCAGATTTTGACAACCGACCCGGAGAGCACTATGACGAAAACCAGCGTGCGTATTGGCGCTTTTGAGATCGACGACGCAGAGCTGCGCGGCGAAGCACAAGGCGATCGAACGTTAAGTATTCCCTGCAAATCCGACCCGGATTTGTGCATGCAGCTCGATGCATGGGATGCAGACACCAGCGTCCCGGCAATACTTGATGGCGAACATTCTGTCCTTTACCGTGAGCATTACGATAGTAAAACCGATGCCTGGGTCATGCGTCTTGCCTGACCTAAAGAGAACCCGCCCGAAGGCGGGTTATTTATTACTGCAGCTGCGCCAGCGTGAAGTAACCGTCGAACACAGCCCCCGTATCAATGTAGTGAAGATTATTAAAATCGTATCTTCTGTCGAGGGGCGTATGCCCAAACCAGAAATGATCCGCGCCGCTGATGCCCTCTCCTTTGCCCACCATAAATCCCATCAGCCTATCGCGGTTCCATAAGACGCGCTGGGCGCTAACCGGTTTTTGCCAACAGTATTCCGCGGCCGGATAATCCGCATGGGCAATCACATTCAGACCGTTCGCACAGGTTATCTCGATGATATGCGGTAAATCGCGACAGGCGTCGAGCAACGACAGGGCAAGCTGTTGCTGGTCGCGTTCAAGATGCGAAAACCATATTCCACCATTCATCGTCCAGAGAGAAAAATCGTTATTATCCAGACTGTCAAGAGCCATTTGCTCATGGTTTCCACGCACAGCACGAAACCATTTTTCATGAATTAACTGCAGGCATTTAACGCTATCAGGGCCACGATCGATCACATCCCCGACTGAAATAAGTAAATCCTCATATGGGTTAAAATGACGGCGTTTAAGCTCATCCATAAGCCACTGGTAACAACCGTGTATATCGCTGACAACCCAGACGTGACGCCACATCCCACCTTCAATTCGCTGATACATAGGACCTCCTTTAAACAGTATAGCCGCCGCAGAAAAGGCAACAGACAGGCGCGGTCATCACGAAGTCAAACAAACGGTAAACCAAACAGAAATAAAGATCCTCGCGCTATTAATCCCTTTTTATTGGCTCTTTAGAATAAGGGTATAAAAAAAGAGGGTCTTCACGTGTCTAATACACACCTGCATAACGATGTTTTTTATCCGCATCGCACAAATATTATTTCCGAGCTGGTGAACGGCAAACGCGTGCCGGGTCCGATCTGGCGCAAACGCGAATATCGTCTGAAGTTCCTTTTACGCTCGCTTCTGTTCTGGTCCTCCACCCATCGCATGCTGGAAGCCCTTTCGGGTCGCGACGATTTCGACAGGCTGCTGGCCTCTCAAATTACGTTGCCCAGCAAGACCCACCGACAATATCTGATGCGCGGCCTGACGGCTAACGATCGCGCCGACGCTATCGTCAACCATTACTACTGGATTGATAGCCTGAAAGAGAGCGGTCTCGCTCAGGCCCTGACAAGCCAGCAGGAGCAAACCGTTGTGCAGTTCCATGCTAAAGACGGCGTAACCTATACGGTCAATGCTTCCTCTGCGGGAAAAGCCGAGCGCGAAGGAGAAAGCACGCTGTGGCTACACGACAACGAGGATACGCTGCTGGCCAGCCTGACCTTTAGCATCGCGCGCAGCAACGGTCAGCAAGTCATGGTCATTGGCGGGCTTCAGGGGCCCCGTCGCTGCGTATCGCGAGACGTCATTAAACAGGCCACCCGCGCCTGTCACGGCCTGTTCCCTAAGCGCGTGTTGATGGAAGTTCTTTTTCAGCTCGCTGCGCAGTCATCTGTCCGGGCGATTTTTGCCGTCAGCGACGAGGGGCACGTTTTCCGCGCGTTGCGATATCGCCTGAGCAAAGGCCGCCATTTCCACGCCAGCTATGATGAATTTTGGGCATCTCTGGACGGTAAAAAGCTTTCGGCCTTCTGCTGGCAGCTGCCTCTGCAAATGGAGCGTAAATCCCTTGAAGATATTGCCAGTAAAAAACGTGCCGAATATCGCCGTCGCTTTGAGCTGCTTGATGAAATAGAGGCATCCGTGAAGTCCCGCTTTTAACGATGACTCTTGCTTTATCCGACTGCACACGAAAATTTAACAAAACAGGCAAAAAGGGCTGGACTTCGGCATGCTGTGTTGTGTTATGTTTTAGCAGGACGTACAGGATGTACGCACTGTATGAAAAAGATTGCGTTGGGATTACGCGTTTACTTTCATACAGATAAAAAGAGACCGAATACGATTCCTGTATTCGGTCCAGGGAAATGGCTCTTGGGAGAGAGCCGTGCGCTAAAAGTTGGCATTAATGCAGGCTAAGTCGCCTTGCCTTTTAAGAATAGATGACGACGCCAGGTTTTCCAGTCCACCGCTAAAGCGGTCGGAAAAAAAGCGCCAGAGCATCATTAAATGTGAAAAACCGCAGTGCTTTCGCAAGCATCTGCGGTTTTTTATTGGAAACCCGAACGTTAGCAGAGCTTGTCGGCGCGCTCGATAAACGGTGCCAGACTCATTTTTTGTCCCGGATGCGACGGGTCATCGATTTGAATAATGCTAATCGGCTGGCCGCTGCTCTTGCCGCTGGCTACCTGCTGCTCTGCGGTATCATTCAGGGGGTATTGCACCAGCGTGCTCGGATTGATGACATACAGCGCATGGCCTGGACGGCAGGTCAGCATCACTTCTTCGCGATTGAACGCCCATTTGTCCTTACCCACTTCGAAACGGCTCACGGTGATGACCTGCGGTGCGGCAAACGCGCTCCCTGTACAGGCCAGCAATATGAGAGAAAGTACTGTCTTTTTCATATGATATTTAACCTTGTCAGAAGGGTTCCCAGGTGGCGAACAGACTGACCGTTGCCAGCACCAGCGCTCCCAGCACCACTTCTGCCTGTGTCATCCTGATAAAAATCTGTTGTGCTCGTCCGCTCTCCGGACGAAACCGTGGCACCAGAAAATACCGATTTGCCAGCGCAATTACCACCATCAATGCCACCAGCGCACATTTGAACAACAAAAACTGCACGTAGCCAGCCTGCCAGGGAATATCGAGGCCCAGTATCATGAGTGCATTTATTACCCCGGAGAGCAGCACGCCCGCAACGGCGTAATGCCCCACGCGCGAGAAGCGCATCATGGTAAAGATGGCGGCATTCTGCCAGCGCCCTTTCGCCAGTCGCATGCAGAACAGCAGGGGCAGTAATCCGCCAAGCCAGGTGGCGGCACAGACCAGGTGAAAAGCATAATTAAGACGCTGCAGCGCCCCCATCGGACCGTCGTTCATCGCCGCGTGACCTACCCCAGCCAGCAGGATAAGCTGGCCCATTGCGAGCAGCAGCAGACGCGAACCTCTCAGCGGCGCGAGCCATGCGGCACTGACAGTTATCGCAGCGAGGATCATTTGCCACAGCCAGACGCCGCCAAACCGGGTTCCCATCACGCTGAACCAGACCTGTGGCGCAAACACATCTCCCCAGCCGTTGCCCATCAATCCACCCTGCAGCATAAACATCAGGACCGCAGCCGCCAGGCTCACTAAGGCCGCCACTTTCTGCTGCGACTGAAAACGCCGGGACAGCAGACGGTGGAGAGAGGAAGGCGCAAACCAGACGCTATAAAGCGCATTGCCAAACACCAGCATCAGCGCCCCGAAATGGATAAAGCGTAACCCGACATAACACAGCGCCAGCATGCTATTTCACGCTAAAGTGATAGCTGCCTTTGGTTTTATGGCCGTCTACGGAGACCACGTGCCAGTCCACCTGGTAAGTTCCCGCTGCCAGCGTTTGTTCCAGCGGCACGGTAAGCTGAGCTTTGTTCTTTTCGTCGCGCGTAACGGTTCCCGTTTTGATGACCTGCTTTTGCGCATCCGTTACCACCACACCGCTAAAACCAGGTTCGATACCTTCCGAAAAATTCAGCGTAAGTGCCTGAGGTGCGGTCACCACGCTGTCTGCTGCCGGGACCTGCTGGTTAAGATGCGCATGTGCAAGCACGGAGGGCGTCATCATTGTCGAGGCCACAAAAATCAGTGCGCATACTGCGCGGGAAGCGGAGAAACCCATCCAATCATTCCTTTTTGTTATGTCTGTATGCTAAAGAATAACGCTGTATAATAAACGAGTCGAGGATCATCCTGCCTCCGCTTGTCATCATCGTGCAATCGCGGTAACGTTGCCGCCGCATAAAAAGGAGAAGGTAATGAAGATCAATCTGGCCGCCCTTCCGCAGGACGAGATGGATAAAGTGAATGTCGATCTCGCTGCCGCTGGCGTCGCGTTCAAAGAACGTTACAACATGCCCATCGTGGCTGAAGTCGTGGAACGGGAACAGCCCGCCCATCTGCGCGACTGGTTCCGCGAAAGACTCATCGCCCACCGTCTTGCCTCGGTCAATCTCTCCCGTTTACCGTACGAGCCTAAAGTTAAATAAGCTTAACGAGTCGTTACACTTCCTTACGCGGAATCTGGCAGGATAAGAAAACCCTGATAAATATGGGTCTATTCTTAAATCTCTGCGACTCAGTGTATAAGGAAGTCACGATGTCACATTGGAATATAGCGGCAGCCCAGTATGGCGGGCTGCATCAGACCGTAGATGACCATGTTACGCACCACCTGCGCTTCATCGCCGAAGCAGCGCGGCAGCGGTGCGAACTGCTGGTTTTTCCTGAACTCTCATTAACGGGCTCTGGCGCGCCGACGTTACCTCCCCCGCCCGATGACGCGCAGCTGGAGCCGCTGCTCAACGCGGCACATCTACACCAGATTACCGTTATTGCCGGGCTCCCCCTGGAACAGAATGGCCAGTGCCAGAAAGGCCTTGTGCTGTTTTCGCCCGCTCGCCATCGCATTTTGCGCTATCCGCAAGGTCGCGGAGCGAGCCTGGTGCCGGGGGATAGACACCTTAGCATCCTTGATGCACATCCCGATTCGCCCAATCTCGATCCCCGGGCAACGCTTGTTACCAGCTGCCAGTCGGTGGGGGATAATCGCTGGCGGCAGTCCATCAGTAACCTGCAGCGCTTCGCGCATAAATATGCCATTGCGGTGCTGATGGCGAACGCCTGCGGCGGCAGCGCGCTGTGGGATGAAAAAGGCCAGCTGGTCGTGCGCGCGGATAAGGGCGAGCTTCTGGTGACCGGCACGCTCGGCGGAGAGGGTTGGCAAGGCGATATCATTCCTTTAGGCTAGGCGTTTTAAGCTCAGGAGTTTTCAATGCTGCGCGTCATCGATACCGAAACTTGCGATCTTCAGGGCGGAATAGTGGAAGTGGCCTCTGTCGACGTGGTTGATGGTAAAATCGTCAACCCCATGAGCCATCTGGTGCGTCCCGATCGCCCCATCAGCCCTCAGGCGATGGCTATCCATCGCATTACCGAATCGATGGTGGCGGATAAGCCGTGGATCGAAGAGATCATCCCTCACTACTACGGTAGCCCGTGGTACGTCGCGCATAACGCCAGCTTTGACCGCCGGGTATTGCCTGAAATGCCGGGGGAATGGATTTGCACCATGAAGCTGGCGCGTCGTCTGTGGCCGGGGATTAAATACAGCAATATGGCGCTGTACAAGTCACGCAAGCTCAGCGTTCGTACCCCTGAGGGGCTTCACCATCACCGCGCCCTGTATGACTGCTATATCACCGCCGCGCTGCTGATTGATATTATGAATATTTCTGGCTGGACGCCGGATGAAATGGCGACGATCACCGGACGTCCCGCGCTGCTGACCACGTTTACCTTTGGTAAATATCGCGGGAAGCCGGTGTCCGAGGTGGCGGATAAAGACCCGGGCTATTTGCGCTGGCTGTATAACAACCTCGACAGAATGAGCCCGGAACTGCGCTTAACGCTGAAACATTATCTGGGCGAAGCTTAACGCTCCGCATGGCCTGGCAGCGTTTCCTGCGCCAGGCCTATTAAAAAGGCATATTCCAGGGCAACGCCTTCGTACGATTTAAATCGCCCCGATTTCCCTCCGTGTCCGGAATCCATGTCGGTACACAGCAGCAGCAGATTGTCATCGGTTTTCAGCTCCCGCAGCTTTGCCACCCATTTTGCCGGCTCCCAGTACTGCACCTGAGAATCATGCAAACCGGTGGTGACCAGCATATGCGGGTAGGCTTTCGCCTCAACGTTATCGTACGGGCTGTACTCTTTCATATAGCGGTAGTACATCTCATCCTGCGGATTCCCCCACTCCTCAAACTCCCCGGTGGTAAGAGGAATGGATTCATCGAGCATGGTCGTGACCACATCGACAAACGGTACCTGTGCGACAATCCCCTTAAAACGGTCGGGACGCTGGTTGATCGCCGCCCCCATTAGCATGCCGCCCGCGCTGCCCCCCATCCCAAAGCAGAGCTGCGGAGCGCCGTAGCCCTGCTCAATCAGCGCATCGCAGACGTCGAGGTAGTCATTGAAGGTGTTTTTCTTTTTCAGGAATTTCCCGTCTTCATACCAGTTCTGGCCCAGCTCACCGCCGCCGCGAATATGGGCGATGGCGAAAACAAAGCCGCGATCGAGCAGGCTTAACCGGCTGCTGCTGAAATCGGCATCCATGCTTGAGCCATACGAGCCGTAGCCGTACACCAGGATCGGGTTTTTGCCTTTCTGGAAATGGCCTTTGTGATAGACCAGCGAGACCGGCACCTCCACACCATCACGGGCGGTGACCCACAGATGCTCGCTGCGGTAGTTTTCGGACTCAAAACCTTTTACCTCGGTCTGTTTAATCACCTGGCGCTGCCCGGTATCCATATCCAGCTCAAACAGGGTGTCCGGCGTGGTCATGGAGGAGTAGCCGTAGCGCAACCGCGACGATTCGGGTTCAGGGTTGAACCCAATCCACGTCACGTAGGCCGGGTCATCAAACGCAATCCCCACCACTTCCCGGGTTTTACGGTTGATTTGCCGGATACTGGTCAGCCCGCGCTGACGCTCTTCCACCACCAGCCAGTCGGTAAACAGGGTGAACCCTTCCAGCATCACCTGATCCCGCGCGGGGATAAGCACCTCCCACTTGCGCTCATCGCGCACTTTGGTTTTATAGAGACCAAAGTTTTTGCCCTCGCGATTGGAGCGCAGATAAAAGCTGTGCTGGAAGTGATCCAGGCTGTACTCGTGATCCTTACGGCGCGGCAGGAAACAGAGCGGCTGGGCATCGGGCAGTTCGGCATCCAGCAGCAGAACTTCCGACGTCGTCGCGCTGGCAAGGAAGATAATCACATAGTGGCGTGAGGAGGTTTTATGCAGGCTGACATAGAACGTTTCGTCTTTCTCTTCATAAACCAGCTCGTCGTCAGCGGAGTCTGTTCCCACGGTATGTCGCCACACCTGGTAAGGCAGCAGCGTCGACGCGTGCTTTTTGACGTAGTAGACCGTCTCGGAATCATTCGCCCAGACAAAATCCGGGGAGACATTTTCCAGCATTTCCGGATACCAGTTGCCGGTCTCCAGATTGCGAAACCGCAGGCCGTACTGGCGGCGGGAGAGATAATCCTCCGCCAGCGCCATCACCGCGTTGTCAGGGGAAATGGACATGCCGCCCAGGGTATAAAACTCGCTGTGGGCGGCCCGCTGGTTGGCATCGAGCAGAATATCCCACTCATCCCATTCGGCGCTTAACACCGACTGACGCTGGTAGATGGGATACTCATTGCCGGGCTCGTAAATATGGCGATAGCGATAGCCGTTTTTGGTCCAGGGCGCGGAGATATCGCGCTGGGGAATACGCTGCACCATTTCATTCAGGAGCTGGTCCTGAAGCGTCTGCTGGCTGGACATGACCTTGCGGCCATAGTCGTTTTCCTCGTGCAGGTAGTCGAGTACCTCTGGCCGGGAGCGAGAATCGTCCCGCAGCCAGTAATAGTTGTCTATACGCGTATCGCCATGCGTGGTGATCGCATAAGGAGTACGTCGGGCTTTCGGTGGCATGTCATCATTCTTTTAAGTTTTACACCCTATAAGGTTGGCAAAACCCACGCATGATGCAAGCGAAACAGCGTCGCGACGGCGACGGCTATCCCTGTAACGCCTGTTTTTGCTCCCGGATATCCCGCTCAATACCCTCGCGCACGTCCTGAGGGATCTTTAACGCATCGCCCAGAGCGTTAAGGTAGCTGCGCTCCATAAAGTGATCGATATCGATGGCGGCGCAGCTGAGGAAATAAAGCTCCAGCGCCTCTTCCTCATTTTTCACACTTTGCGCAAGACGCTGCGGCTCGAGCGGCTGTTCTATCGCCTGCGCCACCAGCACTCTTCCCTTCTCTTCAACACCGGCCTCGCGCAGCTGCTGCTCGATCGCCGATCGTTCCTTATCGTCAATATGCCCGTCGCTTTTCGCGGCAAAAACCAGCGCAAGAATGAGCCGTTCGGTACGCAGATCCAGCGGCGAGGTGTGCTCGCCGTAATGCGGTTCATCGCTGTGCGCGGTCCGTACCCTGTCCTTGTATTTATTCCACAGCACGGTGCCCGCGATGGCGCCGCCGCCGGCCAGCAGCGCGCCTGTACCATACTTTGCCAGCAGCTTGCGTGAGGATTTATTCGCGACCAGCAGGCCTGCCAGCCCGCCGAGCGCCCCGGGTACCAGCAGTTTGCTGAGGTCCCGTTCGCCAGACGATGTTTTCTGCCCTAACAGGGATTGCAGTTGATTTAACCAGCCAGACATGGTTTCCCTCACTTAACGGTGAACATGTTCCACAGCGTAAGCGAGCGGGCGTCAGGAAATGTCTGGCCGGGCTAAAGAAGCGCAAATTTCTGCCCTCGCGTTTATCCCTGCGCAAGACAGACGCAAACGTTTTCGTTTATACTGCGCGCAACTTTTTCAGGGGGATTGTTATGATTCGTTTAGGAACTGCGCTGCGACCTGCGGCGACGCGAGTGATGCTGTTGGGATCGGGCGAGCTGGGAAAAGAGGTCGCCATTGAGTGCCAGCGTTTAGGTGTGGAAGTCATTGCCGTAGACCGTTACGCCGACGCACCCGCCATGCACGTCGCCCATCGTTCTTATGTGATTAACATGCTGGATGGCGATGCCCTTCGTGAGCTGATTACGCGCGAAAAACCCGATTTTGTAGTGCCGGAAATTGAGGCCATCGCCACCGATACGCTGATCGCCCTGGAGCAGGAAGGCCAGCGCGTGGTGCCCTGTGCGAAAGCCGCAAAGCTGACCATGAACCGCGAAGGCATTCGTCGCCTGGCGGCGGAAGAGCTGGGATTGCCCACCTCGAGCTACCGTTTTGCTGGCGATAAGGCCGCGTTCATGCAGGCCGTTGAGGAGATTGGCTACCCGTGCATCGTTAAGCCGGTGATGAGCTCCTCCGGAAAAGGGCAGAGCTTTATTCGCGACAGCGGCACCCTGGATAACGCGTGGGATTATGCCCAGCAGGGCGGCCGTGCCGGAGCCGGTCGCGTAATCGTCGAAGGCGTCGTGAAGTTTGATTTCGAAATCACCCTGCTGACCGTCAGCGCCGTTGACGGCGTCCATTTCTGCGACCCGATTGGCCACCGTCAGGAGGATGGCGATTACCGCGAATCCTGGCAGCCGCAGCAGATGAGCACCCTGGCGCTGGAGCGTGCTCAGGAGATCGCCCGTAAAACCGTCCTGGCGCTGGGCGGCTATGGCCTGTTCGGCGTGGAGCTGTTTGTATGCGGTGATGAGGTGATTTTCAGCGAAGTCTCCCCTCGCCCGCATGACACCGGCATGGTCACGCTGATTTCGCAGGATCTCTCCGAGTTCGCCCTGCACGTGCGCGCCTTCCTCGGCCTGCCCGTCGGCGGTGTTCGTCAGTATGGCCCGGCCGCCTCGGCGGTGATCCTGCCGCAGTTAACCAGCCAGAACGTCACGTTTGATAACGTCGACGGGGCGGTGGGTGCAGGATTGCAGGTACGTCTGTTCGGCAAGCCGGAGATCGACGGAACCCGCCGTCTTGGCGTGGCATTAGCCACCGGGGATAACGTTGACGACGCAGTGGCAAGAGCGAAAGCGGCCGCTGCGAACGTCAAGGTTGCAGGATAAAAAAACGGGCCGTAAGGCCCGTTTTTCATGCGGCGAGTGGCTTACTGCTTCGCACCTTCAACCGCTTCGCGAGCCAGTTTGGTAATGCGATCCCAGTCGCCCGCTTCCAGCGCATCCGCCGGAACCAGCCATGAACCGCCGATGCACAGTACGCTTTTCAGCGCCAGGTAGTCACGGTAGTTGGCAGGAGAGATACCGCCCGTCGGGCAGAAGCGCACCTGAGAGAATGGACCCGCAATCGCCTGCAGCGCTTTGGTGCCGCCGTTCGCTTCAGCCGGGAAGAATTTGAACTCTTTCAGACCGTAGTCCATGCCCAGCATCAGTTCAGAGACGGTGCTGATGCCAGGGATCAACGGAATGGTACCTTCGGTGGCGGCTTTCAGCAGCGGCTCGGTCAGGCCAGGGCTAATGGCGAACTGCGCGCCCGCTTCGGTCACTTCTGCCAGCTGCTGCGCGTTGAGAACGGTACCCGCACCGATGATGGCGTCCGGCACTTCTTTGGCGATAGCGCGGATAGCATCCATCGCACAGGCGGTGCGCAGGGTCACTTCCAGAACGCGAACGCCGCCCGCAACCAGCGCTTTCGCCATCGGTACAGCGTGCTCCAGCTTGTTTACCACGATAACCGGCACGACAGGGCCAGTGGTCAGGATTGCTTCTGCACTTGTTTTCCAGTTTTTCATCAGAGTTTTCTCTCGCCAGATCGTTAAAATCAAGTCGTCTTAAAACGTAATACAGGTTGCGCCCTGCTCCGCACCGGAGAGTTTCTCACGCAGCGCGCTGAACATTTCGCGTCCGGTCCCCACGCGCGATGCGCTCAGGTCATGAATATGGGGCTGACGTGCCGCCAGCTCGGCGTCATCCACCAGCAGGGTTAACTCGCCCGTCTGGCCGTTCACGCGGATCATGTCACCATCGCGTACTTTCGCCAGTAAACCGCCGTCGTAGGCTTCCGGCGTCACGTGGATGGCTGAAGGCACTTTACCGGATGCCCCGGAGAGGCGTCCATCGGTGACTAGCGCAATTTTGAAACGGCGGTCCAATAATACACCAAGTGGTGGCATAAGTTTATGTAATTCTGGCATCCCGTTAGCTTTAGGCCCCTGGTGACGCACCACCACCACGCAGTCTTTATCAAGCAGACCGGCGTCAAAGGCGGGTAATACGTCGTGCTGGCTTTCAAATACCACCGCCGGCGCTTCGATAACCTGGTTTTCTTCCGGTACGGCAGAGGTCTTCATTACCGCGCGACCGAGGTTGCCGCTCAGCACTTTGGTGCCGCCATGAGGAGAGAACGGTTTGTCGATAGTGGCAATCACCTGCGCATCAAGGGACGCGCTCGCCCCTTCACGCCAGTCCAGCTCGCCGTTGTTCAGCCACGGCTCCTGGGTGTAGCGCTGAAGGCCAAAGCCAGCCACGGTATTTACGTCTTCATGCAGCAGTCCGCCTTTCAGCAGCTCGCGCATCAGCAGCGGTACGCCGCCTGCAGCCTGGAAGTGGTTAATATCCGCCGGACCGTTCGGGTACAGGCGCGCCATCAGCGGCACTACAGAAGAGATCTCGGAGAAGTCATCCCAGTTAATCAGAATGCCCGCCGCACGCGCCATGGCCACCAGATGCATGGTGTGGTTGGTTGAGCCCCCGGTTGCCAGCAGCGCGACAATCCCGTTAACAATGACTTTTTCGTCAACCATTTTACCCATCGGCATCCATTCGTTGCCGTTGCCGGTCAGACGCGTGACCTGACGGGCCGCGGCCTCGGTCAGCGCCTTGCGCAGCGGCGCATCCGGCTGGATGAAGGACGAGCCCGGAAGCTGCATCCCCATAAACTCCACCACCATCTGGTTAGTGTTAGCCGTACCGTAGAACGTACAGGTCCCCGGCGCATGATAGGACGCAGCTTCCGCCTCCAGCAGCGCCTGACGGTCTGCTTTCCCTTCCGCGTACAGCTGGCGAATACGCACTTTTTCTTTGTTCGGCAGACCGCTTGCCATTGGGCCGGACGGGACGAAGATCGCAGGCAGATGGCCAAACGACAGCGCCGCCATGACCAGGCCTGGGACAATCTTGTCGCACACGCCGAGGTACAGCGCGCCATCAAACATATTGTGTGACAGGCCCACCGCGGCAGACATCGCAATCACTTCGCGGCTCAGCAGGGACAGCTCCATACCGTCCTGCCCCTGCGTCACGCCGTCGCACATGGCAGGTACGCCGCCCGCCACCTGGCCCACCGCATTCACGCTGTGCAGCGCGTTACGGATGATAGTGGGATAGACCTCATACGGCTGGTGGGCGGAAAGCATATCGTTATAGGAGGTAATAATGGCGATATTGTTACGCAACATGCTTTTCAGCGACGCTTTATCATCAGGCTGGCAGGCGGCGAAGCCGTGCGCCAGGTTCCCGCAGGCCAGCTGAGATCGGTGGACGGTGCTGCTCTTTGCCTGTTCAATCCGGGCGAGGTAGGCCGAACGGGTCTCTTTCGAGCGCTCGATAATGCGCTGTGTTACGCGTAACAATGTCGGATTCATAAAAGCTCCTCTAAATTATCTGTCCGGCTCGGGAGTTTACAAAGTCGCTGGCAGTTGTTAACAACGCTGAAACGCTTGCTGTCCGGAGCTCAGGGGCAAAATCACTTCCGGCAGTGTAATAAAAAAAGCTCCGCGGGTGAATCCACGCGGAGCTTAAAAGTTGAAAATTGTGCCACTAGCTGTGTTAGATCATGTTACCGGTAAAATAACACTTTCGAGCTAGAGGATTATCTTACTCAAACTCGTTCCAGGAGCGGCCATCGCGGGTGATCATCGCCACCGACGCGACAGGTCCCCATGTACCAGCCTGGTACGGTTTTGGCGCATCCTGATCGGCAGCCCAGGCTTCGGTGATGGAGTCGACCCATTTCCACGCCTCTTCCACTTCGTCGCGACGCACGAACAGCGCCTGGATACCGCGCATGGTTTCCAGCAGCAGACGCTCGTAAGCATCGGCCAGGTGCGTCTGGTTGAAGGTTTCGGAGTAGCTCAGATCCAGCTTGGTGGTCTGCAGGTTGTGTTTATGATCCAGCCCCGGCACTTTGTTCAGGATCTGGATATCCACCCCTTCGTCCGGCTGCAGACGAATGGTCAACTTGTTCTGCGGCAGTTCCTGCCAGGACTCTTTGAACAGGTTCAGTTCCGGGTTTTTGAAGTACACAACCACTTCGGAACATTTAGCCGGCAGACGTTTACCGGTGCGCAGGTAGAACGGAACGCCCGCCCAGCGCCAGTCGTCGATATCCACGCGGATCGCCACGAACGTCTCGGTGTTGCTGGACTTGTTCGCGCCCTCTTCTTCCAGGTAGCCCGGCACTTTTTTGCCTTGCGCAAACCCGGCGGTGTACTGACCGCGGACGGTCTTCTCACGCACGTTGGAGCGGTCGATGCGGCGCAGTGACTTCAGCACTTTCACTTTTGCGTCACGGATGCTGTCAGCCGTCAGGTCAGACGGTGGAGACATGGCAATCATGCACAGAATTTGCAGCAGGTGGTTCTGGATCATGTCGCGCATCTGGCCGGCCTGGTCAAAGTAACCCCAGCGGCCTTCAATCCCCACCTCTTCCGCCACGGTGATTTCCACGTGGTCGATAGTGCGGTTGTCCCAGTTATTCACAAACAGGGAGTTAGCGAAACGCAGCGCCAGCAGGTTCAGAACCGTCTCTTTACCGAGATAGTGGTCAATGCGGTAGACCTGGCACTCTTCAAAGAACTCGCCCACCTGGTCGTTGATTTCACGCGAGGTTGCCAGCGACGTACCCAGCGGCTTCTCCATCACGACGCGCGCCGGTTTGGCGTTCAGTTTGGCTTCGCCCAGACCTTTGCAGATGGCGCCGAAGGTGCTTGGCGGCATGGCGAAATAGTTAATGGTGACACGGTTTTTCTGATCCAGCATCGCGCCTAAGCGGGTAAATGCGCTGACGTCGTTGACGTCCAGGTTGCAGAAATCGAGGCGTCCACTCAGGGTATCCCACAAACTTTCATCAATTTTTTCTTTCATGAAAGTTTCGAGCGCCTCGCGGACGACTTTGGTATAAGCGTCCTTGTCCCAGTCAGCGCGCCCGACACCCAGGATACGGGTATCCGGATGAATTTGGCCCGCTTTCTCCAGTTGATACAGGGAAGGCAGCAATTTTCGGCGTGCAAGGTCGCCTTTCGCGCCGAAAATGACCAGGTCACATGCCTGGGCTGTTTGCGTTACCGCCATGTCATTCTCCTCAGTTGGATCACCTGGTACTTCTGCCAGGTATCGTTGTAATTTTATTACAATGCACTGTACTGCTTTTACGTCATTCCCGAAACCATTAGCGCTTATCGTCGCGTGCGATACCGCGATTTTTCACCATCTGGGTGATTACGACGGCGTAATGACGCAACAACCGTCGTTTCTTTGCGCAACAGGGTCACAGCAAAACCCGACACCGATCAAGTAATGAAAAAAAACAACAACATTATCTTGTCGATTGTTACCCTTAATGGAAGCCACAGGGGTAATATCGGCTAAATCGAATCACGATTTCATCAATTTATGAAATCGTTTACACCCATGAGCATCCTGTTAACATGAACATGCTGGAAAAAATCCAGTTTCAACTGGAACACCTTAGCAAATCCGAGCGAAAAGTGGCCGAGGTCATTCTCGCCTCTCCCGCTCAGGCGATTCATTCAAGCATCGCCGCTCTGGCACAGGAAGCGGGTGTTAGCGAACCCACGGTTAATCGCTTTTGCCGTAGCCTGGAAACGCGCGGCTTTCCTGATTTTAAACTGCATCTGGCACAAAGTCTGGCTAACGGCACCCCATATGTTAATCGTAATGTGGATGAAGACGACAGCGTTGATGCCTATACCGCGAAAATTTTTGAATCGGCCATGGCTTCGCTTGACCACGTGCGCCAGTCTCTGGACATGAGTTCCGTGAATCGCGCGGTGGATTTGCTCACCCAGGCCAAGCGGATTGCGTTCTTTGGTCTCGGGTCGTCGGCAGCCGTGGCGCATGACGCCATGAACAAATTTTTCCGCTTTAACGTCCCGGTTATTTATTCCGATGACATTGTGCTGCAACGCATGAGCTGTATGAATTGCAGTGAAGATGACGTCGTGGTACTGATTTCGCACACCGGCCGCACCAAGAGTCAGGTAGAGCTGGCACAGCTGGCCCGTGAAAACGATGCCATGGTGATTGCCCTCACCACGGCAGGCACGCCGCTGGCGCGTGAGGCGACGCTGGCGATCACCCTCGACGTGCCGGAAGACACCGACATTTATATGCCGATGGTTTCCCGACTGGCGCAGCTTACCGTGATTGACGTGCTGGCAACCGGTTTTACCTTACGTCGGGGCGCAAAATTCCGGGATAACTTGAAGCGGGTCAAGGAAGCGCTGAAGGAATCGCGTTTTGATAAAGAATTGCTTATAAAGAGCGATGTTCCCTGATAGTTGATAACGAAGACGTAACCAATAATTACGATGTAACGATTTACGGCATTCGGTCCACTCTCCGCTGCCTTGCAGCAGATGAAGGCCGATTCAATGTTCACGCAACACCAAAGTTGTTTCAGTCAACGGAGTATTACATGTCCAGAAGGCTTCGCAGAACCAAGATCGTAACCACCTTAGGCCCGGCCACCGATCGCGATAATAATCTTGAGAAAATTATCGCTGCCGGCGCCAACGTGGTGCGTATGAACTTCTCTCACGGTACGCCAGAAGACCATAAGTTACGTGCCGATAAAGTGCGTGAAATCGCAGCCAAACTGGGCCGCCACGTTGCTATCCTCGGCGATTTGCAGGGTCCAAAAATCCGCGTATCGACCTTTAAAGAGGGTAAAGTTTTCCTCAATATCGGCGACAAATTCCTGCTGGATGCCAACCTGGGCAAAGGCGAAGGCGATAAAGAGAAAGTCGGTATCGACTATAAAGGCCTGCCGGCTGACGTTGTGCCAGGCGATATCCTGCTGCTCGACGACGGTCGCGTACAGCTTAAGGTGCTGGAAGTTCAGGGCATGAAAGTGTTCACCGAAGTCACCGTCGGCGGCCCGCTCTCCAACAATAAAGGCATCAACAAACTGGGCGGCGGCCTCTCTGCAGAAGCGCTTACCGACAAAGACAAAGCGGACATCGTCACTGCCGCGCTGATCGGCGTTGACTACCTGGCGGTCTCCTTCCCGCGCTGCGGCGAAGATCTGAACTATGCGCGTCGCCTGGCTCGTGATGCAGGCTGCGATGCTAAAATCGTCGCGAAAGTTGAACGCGCGGAAGCCGTTTGCGATCAGGATGCCATGGACGATGTGATCCTCGCATCCGACGTGGTGATGGTTGCGCGTGGAGACCTGGGCGTGGAAATTGGCGACCCTGAGCTGGTAGGGATCCAGAAAGCGCTGATTCGTCGCGCACGTCAGCTGAACCGCGCGGTGATCACCGCCACTCAGATGATGGAATCGATGATCACCAACCCTATGCCAACCCGTGCAGAAGTTATGGACGTGGCTAACGCCGTGCTGGACGGTACCGATGCGGTGATGCTCTCTGCGGAAACCGCTGCAGGCCAGTATCCGGCAGAAACCGTGGCCGCCATGGCGCGCGTCTGCCTGGGCGCTGAAAAGATCCCAAGCATTAACGTTTCTAAACACCGTCTGGACGTGCAGTTCGACAACGTGGAAGAAGCGATAGCGATGTCTGCGATGTACGCGGCAAACCATCTGAAGGGCGTTACCGCGATCATCACCATGACCGAATCTGGCCGCACCGCGCTGATGACCTCTCGTATCAGCTCTGGTCTGCCGATCTTCGCCATGTCCCGTCACGAACGTACGCTGAACCTGACCGCGCTGTACCGCGGCGTGACGCCGGTTCACTTCGACAGCACCAACGACGGCGTAGCTGCGGCGCACGATGCCGTAAACCTGCTGCGCGACAAAGGCTATCTGGTATCCGGTGATATCGTCATTGTGACCCAGGGCGACGTGATGAGCACCATCGGCTCAACCAACACCACGCGCGTTATGACCGTCGAGTAATAACGTCTGTGTTAAAAAGCCCTCTCCAGATGGAGAGGGCTTTTTTTATTTCCTCGGATAAAGCTCTTTACGTTTATAGGGCTCTGTTTCACCCGGTTTCCGCGTTTTAAGCAGCTTCAGTATCCACGTATACTGTTCGGCATGCGGCCCCACCAGTATCTCCACCTCTTCGTTCATTCGACGCGCGATCGTGTGGTCGTCTGCGGTCAGCAAATCATCCATCGGCGGACGAACTTCAATACTCAAGCGATGCGTTTTCCCGTCATAGACCGGGAACAGCGGGATCACACGGGCACGGCAGACTTTCATCAGGCGGCCAATCGCGGGGAGCGTAGCTTTATAGGTCGCAAAGAAATCGACAAACTCGCTGTGCTCGGGGCCGTGGTCCTGATCCGGCAGATAATAGCCCCAGTAGCCCTGACGTACCGACTGAATGAAGGGCTTAATGCCATCGTTACGCGCATGCAAACGTCCGCCAAAACGACGGCGCACCGTATTCCAGACAAAATCGTAGATTTTATTTCCCTGGTTATGGAACATCGCCGCCATTTTCTGGCCCTGAGACGCCATCAGCATCGCCGGAATATCAACACCCCAGCCGTGGGGGACAAGGAAAATGACTTTCTCGTCGTTGCGGCGCATCTCCTCGATGATGTCCAGCCCTTTCCAGTCAACGCGATCGACGATTTTATCCGGCCCTTTCAGCGCCAGTTCAGCCATCATCGCCATTGCCTGCGGGGCGGTGGTATACATCTCATCAATGATTGCCTCGCGCTCGGCGTCGCTTTTCTCAGGAAAACAGTAGTAAAGGTTGATCTGCGCGCGGCGGCGGGCGCTCTTGCCTAAACGCCCGGCCAGACGGCCAATTTTACCGAGAACGGGATCGCGAACAGAGGCAGGCAGCATCGCCATCCCCGCAAAGGCGTAAACACCAAGCCAGGCGCCCCAGTTGCGCGGATGGCGGAAGGATTTTTCAAACTCAGGAATGTATTCAATATTGTTTTTTTTGGTTTCCATGCTGGATCCAGGGTCTGATGACGCAAAATTTTATTCAGATAGTGTAGCGAGGCAGTCGTCCACGCACAAAAGAAAAAGCCGGCGTCAGTGTGCGCCGGCTTTTTTAACAAAAACAGAGGGCTTAGTTTAAGCTCAGCTGCGGCATCACCTCTTTCACCTGCGCCAGATAATCAGTACGATCTTTACCGGTCAGGCCTTCGGTACGCGGCAGTTTCGCCGTCAGCGGGTTCACGGCCTGTTGGTTGATCCACACTTCATAGTGCAGGTGCGGGCCGGTAGAGCGTCCGGTATTGCCGGAGATCGCGATACGGTCACCACGCTTCACCTTCTGGCCCGGTTTGACCAGCAGCTTACGCAGGTGCATGTAGCGGGTCGTATAAGTGCGGCCATGACGTACCGCGACATAATATCCGGCGGCACCGCTACGCTTGGCCACCACCACTTCACCATCTCCAACCGCCAGTACCGGCGTGCCCTGCGGCATGGCAAAGTCAACGCCACGGTGCGGCGCGACGCGCCCGGTTACCGGGTTCAGACGACGCGGGTTAAAGTTAGAGGAGACGCGGAACTGTTTTGCCGTCGGGAAGCGCAGGAAGCCTTTTGCAAGGCCCGTACCGGTGCGGTCATAGAACTTACCGTCTTCGGCACGAATCGCGTAGTAATCTTTGCCCTCGGAGCGCAGACGTACGCCCAGCAGCTGGCTTTGCTCGCGCTTGCCGTCCAGCATTTCGCGGGACATCAGGACGGAGAACTCATCGCCCTTCTTCAGCTTGCGGAAATCCATCTGCCACTGCATGGCTTTGATCACCGAGCTGATTTCAGCGCTGGTCAGGCCTGCATCGCGCGCGCTGGAGACAAAGCTCGCGCCCACGGTGCCTTTCAGAACGCTGTTAACCCAGTCACCCTTCTGCATTTCGCTGGTCATCTTGAAACCGTTTGCAGTGCGATCGTAGGTACGGGTTTCCCGACGGGACATTTCCCAGGTCAGACGCTGGAGATCGCCATCCGCCGTTAGTGTCCAGGAGAGCTGCTGTCCGATTTTCAGGTTGCGAAGATCTTTATCCGCAGCCGCCAGCTGGCTGATATTGCCCATGTCGATGCCGTACTGGTTCAGCACGCTGCTCAGCGTATCCCCGGTAGAGACAACATATTCGTGGATACCCGCCTCGTTCTCGGTTTTATCGTCCAGCTCATCCTGCGGGATAGCTTCATCTTCCTGAGCCGCCTGGTCGATAGGCTCACTGGCTTCAGGCAGCAAAGAACGGATTTCGCTCTTTTCAAGCTCAATGGTTTTAATGATAGGGGCAGAACTCGGGTGGTAAACATAGGGCCGCCAGACGGCGACCGCTAAGGTGAGAACTGTAAGCGACCCCAGCATAACGCGGTGGGGTCGTGGCAGATTGTTAAATGCCAGGGCGACAGAGCGGGCTATCTGTTGCACGTATTCACTTCCTCGTTAATCTCCTTTCAGGCAGCTCGCATACTGGTTCGCCAGTTGGCTGAGGAACTGCGAATAGCTCGCTTTGCTCAACTGGATATTCGTACCTAGCGGGTCAAGGGTTCCCATGCGCACGGATGTTCCCCTGGCCACGGCTTCTACGACCGCTGGCCTGAACTGTGGCTCAGCAAAAACGCATGTCGCTTTTTGCTCAACCAACTGTGTTCTGATTTCATGTAAACGCTGCGCACCAGGCTGAATTTCAGGGTTGACGGTGAAGTGGCCCAGTGGGGTCAAACCGTAGTGTTTTTCGTAATAGCCGTAGGCGTCATGAAAAACGAAATACCCTTTACCTTTCAACGGTGCGAGCTCATTACCAACCTGCTTATCGGTTGCGGCTAATTGTGCCTCAAAATCCTTCAGGTTGGCGTCTAGTTTGGCTCGACTTTGCGGCATAAGTTCCACTAATTTGTCATGGATTGCAACCGCTGAAAGCCGCGCTATCTCTGGGGATAACCAAAGATGCATGTTGTACTCGCCGTGATGGTGATCTCCATCACCTTTTTCGCCGTCTGCGTCATGATGGTCATGTTCGTCGCCGTCGTCATCCGCCCCTTTCATGAGCAACGGTTTCACGCCGGAGAGTTCGGCAATCGCGACCTGTTTTTCGCCAGCAACCTGTTTTGCTGACTTTTGCATAAACGCTTCCATTTCAGGACCAATCCAGACGACTAAGTCCGCGTTTTGTAAGCGTTTTACATCCGACGGGCGCAGGGAATAGTCATGCTCGGATGCACCATCAGGGAGCAGAACCTGGGTTTCCGTTACCCCGTCTGCAATGGCGGATGCGATGAAACCGAGTGGTTTAAGCGAAGCGACAACCGCAGCGTTAACATCTTGTGCGGTTGTACCCCAAAGGGCAGCGGATAATGCTGCGAAAAGAAGCGTATTTTTATGTAACATAATGCGACTAATCATCGTAGTGAATGCGTGGAATGTGATATTATAACATTCGTTGACTTCTTCAAGCTTAAAATGACATGACGACATTGGTTTCTCTTGAAAATATCTCGGTCTCATTCGGCCAGCGCCGCGTCCTCTCTGACGTGTCGCTCGATCTGAAGCCCGGCAAAATTCTGACGCTGCTCGGTCCCAATGGCGCAGGCAAATCCACCCTGGTGCGCGTGGTGCTGGGTCTGGTCGCACCCGATGAAGGCGTGATTAAGCGCGAGGAAAAATTGCGTATTGGCTATGTGCCGCAAAAACTTCACCTCGACGCCACGCTGCCGCTGACGGTCAGCCGTTTCCTGCGTCTGCGCCCCGGCACCCGTAAAGCCGATATTCTCCCGGCGCTGAAACGCGTGCAGGCGGGCCATCTTGTCGATGCGCCGCTGCAAAAACTGTCCGGCGGTGAAACTCAGCGTGTTTTACTTGCCCGCGCGCTGCTGAGCAGCCCGCAGCTGCTGGTGCTGGATGAGCCAACTCAGGGTGTAGATGTGAATGGGCAGGTTGCGCTTTATGATTTGATCGACCAGCTCCGTCGGGAGCTTGATTGCGCCGTGCTGATGGTGTCTCACGATCTCCATCTCGTGATGGCAAAAACCGACGAAGTGCTGTGCCTCAACCACCATATCTGCTGCTCCGGTACGCCTGAAGTGGTGTCAATGCACCCGGAGTTTATCTCCATGTTCGGCCCACGCGGCGCTGAACAGCTGGGTATTTACCGTCATCATCATAATCATCGCCATGATTTACAGGGACGAATCGTACTGCGTCGGGGAAATGGACACTCATGATTGAACTGTTACTGCCCGGCTGGCTGGCCGGGATTATGCTTGCCTGCGCCGCGGGTCCACTCGGCTCGTTTGTTGTCTGGCGCAGAATGTCCTATTTTGGCGATACCCTGGCGCACGCGTCTCTGCTGGGCGTTGCCTTTGGTCTGCTGCTGGATGTAAACCCCTTCTACGCGGTGATTGTGGTCACACTGCTGCTGGCGGCCGGTCTGGTCTGGCTGGAAAAGCGCCCTCACCTCGCCATTGATACGCTGCTTGGCATTATGGCGCACAGTGCCCTGTCTCTGGGCCTTGTGGTGGTCAGCCTGATGTCGAACATCCGCGTGGATCTGATGGCCTACCTCTTCGGCGACCTGCTGGCCGTGACGCCGGAAGATCTCATCGCTATCGCCACTGGCGTCGTGGTAGTGCTCGCGATTCTGCTCTGGCAGTGGCGGAATTTACTGGCCATGACCGTCAGTCCTGATCTGGCATTTGTCGACGGCGTGAAGCTGCAGCGCGTAAAACTGCTGCTGATGCTGGTGACGGCGTTAACGATTGGTGTCGCAATGAAGTTTGTCGGCGCGCTGATTATTACGTCGCTGCTGATCATCCCTGCCGCCACGGCGCGTCGCTTTGCCCGTACGCCGGAGCAGATGGCCGGCGTAGCCGTGATTATCGGAATGATTGCGGTAACGGGTGGGTTAACCTTCTCGGCGTTCTATGACACGCCTGCGGGGCCGTCAGTGGTGCTGAGTGCGGCGGTGCTGTTTATCTTCAGTATGATGAAAAAGACCGCGAATTAACATGGAGGGCGCAGAAGCCCTCACCGGCCCTCTCCCTCGGGGAGAGGGAACACAACATTACGGCATTGCCGGTGGCGTAATGCCGAAATGATTCCACGCCCGCACCGTTGCCATACGTCCACGCGGGGTGCGTTGCAGAAAGCCCTGCTGAATCAGATACGGCTCCAGCACATCTTCAATCGTCTCACGCTCTTCCCCAATAGCCGCAGCCAGGTTATCCAGCCCGACCGGGCCGCCAAAGAACTTATCCAGCACCGCCAGCAGCAGTTTACGGTCCATATAGTCAAAGCCTTCGGCATCAACGTTCAGCATATCCAGCGCCTGAGCGGCGATCTCAGCGGAAATCGAGCCATCGTGCTTCACCTCGGCAAAGTCACGCACGCGGCGCAGCAGACGGTTGGCGATACGCGGCGTACCGCGGGAACGCTTCGCCACTTCAAACGCGCCCTCTTCGCTCATTTCGAGCCCCATATAGCGGGCGCTACGGCCAACGATGTGCTGGAGATCCGCCACCTGGTAAAACTCAAGACGCTGCACGATGCCGAAACGGTCGCGCAGCGGAGAGGTCAACGACCCGGCGCGGGTGGTGGCGCCAATCAGGGTAAACGGCGGCAGATCGATTTTGATGGAGCGCGCGGCCGGGCCTTCACCGATCATGATATCCAGTTGGTAATCTTCCATCGCCGGATAGAGCACTTCCTCCACCACCGGCGACAGGCGGTGGATCTCATCGATAAACAGCACGTCATGCGGTTCGAGGTTGGTCAGCATCGCCGCGAGATCGCCAGCCTTTTCTAGCACGGGGCCAGAGGTGGTGCGCAGGTTGACGCCCATCTCATTGGCGACGATATTCGCCAGCGTGGTTTTGCCTAAACCGGGAGGGCCAAAAATCAGCAGGTGATCGAGCGCATCGCCGCGCAGCTTTGCCGCCTGGATGAAAATCTCCATCTGGGAACGAACCTGCGGCTGGCCGATATACTCATCAAGCAGTTTTGGGCGGATCGCGCGGTCCACCACGTCATCTGCCTGAATTGTGCCTGCCGACACCAGGCGGTCTGCTTCAATCATCCTTTACCTCACAATGCAGCGCGCAGCGCTTCACGAATCAGGGTTTCACTGCTGGCGTCCGGTTTGGCAATTTTGCTCACCATACGGCTGGCCTCCTGAGGTTTATAGCCCAGCGCCACCAGCGCGGCAACCGCTTCCTGCTCGGCGTCATCATCCGTCGCAGGGCCGCCAGGAGAGGTCAGTACCAAATCGGCAGCCGGAGTGAATAGATCGCCATGCAGACCTTTAAAGCGGTCTTTCATTTCGACAATCAGGCGCTCGGCGGTTTTCTTACCAATGCCCGGGAGCTTAATCAGCGCCGCAGGATCTTCGCGCTCAACGGCATTCACAAACTGTGGTGCCGACATGCCGGACAAAATCGCCAGCGCCAGCTTCGGCCCAACGCCGTTGGTTTTAATCAGCTCGCGGAACAGGGTGCGTTCCTGCTTGTTATTGAAGCCGTACAGCAGCTGGGCATCTTCACGCACCACAAACTGGGTAAAGACAATCGCCTCTTTGCCCGCGTCCGGCAGCTCGTAGAAGCAGGTCATCGGCATATGGACTTCATAGCCCACGCCACCCACTTCCAGCAGCACTAACGGGGGTTGTTTTTCAATGATGATGCCTCTGAGTCTGCCTATCACGTGACGCTCCTGCGTTCTGGGAGAAATTAACTGCCGACATAATAAAAAAAGGCTGGATGTTTATCCAGCCTGATTTCTGATTATCGTAATCTGCCTCGCGCCAGATTGAGCCGCGACTCGCTCATTTGCATCGCATTCTGGCTGACGTGACAGTGGGTAATCGCAATCGCCAGCGCATCGGCGGCGTCGGCCTGCGGGTTCGCGGGAAGCTTCAGCAGGGTTCGCACCATATGCTGCACCTGGCTTTTTTCCGCGCTCCCAATGCCCACCACCGTCTGCTTAACCTGACGTGCCGCGTATTCGAATACCGGCAAATCCTGGTTCACGGCAGCGACGATGGCGACCCCGCGCGCCTGACCGAGCTTTAGCGCCGAATCGGCGTTTTTCGCCATAAAGACCTGCTCGATGGCGAAATAGTCCGGCTGAAACTGGGTGATGATCTCCGACACGCCCGCATAAATGAGCTTCAGGCGCGAAGGAAGATCGTCCACTTTGGTGCGAATACAGCCGCTGCCCAGGTAGGTTAACTGGCGTCCCACCTGACGGATAACGCCATAACCGGTGACGCGTGAGCCTGGGTCAATCCCGAGAATAATCGACATCACGCGTCTCCCGTAAACGGTTTACAGGCTCTCATCAGAGAGTCGCTGCAACCTCATCAGAGATTTCACCGTTGTGGTACACTTCCTGAACGTCGTCGCAGTCTTCGAGCATGTCGATCAGACGCAGCAGTTTTGGTGCCGTTTCCGCATCCATGTCCGCTTTGGTGGACGGGATCATGGACACTTCAGCGTTGTCCGCTTTCAGGCCAGCCGCTTCCAGCGCGTCGCGCACGGCACCCATCTCTTCCCACGCGGTATAAACGTCGATAGCACCGTCATCGAAGGTCACTACGTCTTCCGCACCGGCTTCCAGCGCCGCTTCCATGATCGCATCTTCGTCGCCTTTCTCGAAGGAGATGACGCCTTTTTTGCTGAACAGGTAAGCCACGGAACCGTCGGTGCCCAGGTTGCCACCGGTTTTGGTGAACGCGTGGCGCACTTCCGCAACGGTACGGTTACGGTTGTCGGACAGACACTCGACCATCACCGCAGTACCGCCAGGGCCGTAACCTTCATAAATGATGGTTTCCATGTTCGCGTCTTCATCACCGCCCACGCCACGTGCGATAGCACGGTTCAGGGTGTCACGCGTCATGTTGTTAGACAGCGCTTTATCTACCGCCGCGCGCAGACGCGGGTTAGAAGCCGGGTCGCCGCCGCCCAGACGCGCTGCTGTCACCAGCTCGCGAATGATTTTGGTAAAGATCTTACCGCGCTTGGCATCCTGTGCCGCTTTGCGGTGTTTGGTGTTGGCCCACTTACTATGACCTGCCATAAAAAGTTCTCCAAAAATCGCGCCTTCTCAGGCTGCGTTAATTACAAATTCTTCAATCGCCTGCCGGTTGCTCCACGACTTGGTGAGTGCGGCGGCATCCGCCGCACTCACCCAGCGGTAGGTCAGGTGTTCGGTAAACACGATCTCCCGTTCATGGGGGAGCGCGAGACAGAACCACGACTCCGTATTGCGCTCGGTACCCGGCGCGTAGCGATGACGTAAATGGCTAAAAATTTCAAACTCCACCGTGCGCTGGCAGTCCTTCAGGGTCAGTTGCTCGCGGGCAACGTCAATGGTGACCTCTTCCTTTACTTCGCGCGCGGCGGCCTGCAACGCGGTTTCCCCCTCTTCCAGACTGCCGGTTACCGACTGCCAGAAATCAGGGTCATCGCGCCGCTGCAACATCAGCACCCGCTTCGTGTCTTCTGCATAAATGACCACCAGGACCGAAACGGGAAGCTTATATGCCATATCAGTTTTTCTCTTCCTTCTTCACCACTTCAATGCCCAGCTCGGCCAGAGAGGCCGGGTTGGCAAAGCTTGGCGCTTCGGTCATCAGACACGCTGCGGCAGTGGTTTTCGGGAAGGCAATAACATCACGAATGTTATCGGTGCCGGTCAGCAGCATGGTCAGTCGGTCAAGACCGAAGGCCAGACCCGCGTGCGGCGGCGTACCGTATTTCAGGGCGTCCAGCAGGAAGCCAAACTTCTCGCGCTGCTCCTGCTCGTTGATGCCGAGAATGCCGAACACGGTCTGCTGCATTTCGCCGCTGTGAATACGTACGGAACCACCGCCCACTTCGTAGCCGTTGATAACCATGTCATAAGCGTTCGCGACCGCATCTTCCGGTGCCGCTTTCAGCTCTGCTGCCGTCATGTCTTTTGGCGAGGTGAACGGGTGGTGCATTGCGGTCAGGCCGCCTTCACCGTCGTCTTCAAACATTGGGAAGTCGATAACCCACAGCGGCGCCCATTTGTTTTCATCGGTCAGGCTCAGGTCTTTGCCGAGCTTCAGACGCAGCGCGCCCATCGCATCCGCCACGACTTTCTTGTTGTCTGCGCCGAAGAAGATCATGTCGCCGTCCTGCGCGCCGGTGCGCTCAAGGATCGCTTCCACGATGTCCGCGTTCAGGAATTTCGCTACCGGGCTGGTGATGCCTTCCAGACCTTTCGCACGCTCGGTAACTTTAATATAGGCCAGACCTTTCGCGCCGTAGATCTTGATGAAGTTGCCGTAGTCGTCGATCTGCTTGCGGCTCAGGGCAGCACCACCCGGTACACGCAGCGCTGCTACGCGGCCTTTAGGATCGTTAGCCGGGCCAGCGAATACGGCAAACTCAACGCCTTTCACCAGGTCTGCTACGTCCACCAGCTCCATCGGGTTACGCAGGTCTGGTTTGTCAGAGCCGTAACGACGCTCGGCTTCAGCGAAGGTCATGATAGGGAAATCGCCCAGCTCAACGCCTTTCACGTCGTTCCACAGGCTACGCACCAGAGCTTCCATCACTTCACGCACCTGCTCGGCGGTCATGAAGGAGGTTTCCACATCGATCTGGGTAAATTCTGGCTGGCGGTCAGCGCGCAGGTCTTCGTCGCGGAAGCATTTAACAATCTGATAGTAGCGATCGAAGCCGGACATCATCAGCAGCTGTTTGAACAGCTGTGGAGACTGCGGCAGCGCGTAGAATTTGCCTTTATGAACGCGGGATGGAACCAGGTAATCGCGTGCGCCTTCCGGCGTGGCTTTGGTCAGCATCGGGGTTTCGATGTCGAGGAAACCGTGGTCATCCATAAAGCGGCGCACCAGGCTGGTGATTTTCGCACGGGTTTTCAGGCGCTGAGCCATTTCCGGACGACGCAGGTCCAGGTAGCGGTATTTCAGACGCGCTTCTTCAGTGTTGACGTGGTTGGAGTCCAGCGGCAGCGCTTCTGCACGGTTGATGATCACCAGATCGGACGCCAGCACTTCGATGGCACCCGTCGCCATGTCGGCGTTGACGTTTTTCTCGTCACGCGCGCGCACTGTGCCGGTAACCTGAATGCAGAACTCATTACGCAGCTCAGAGGCCAGCTTCAACGCATCTGCGCGATCCGGATCGAAGAACACCTGAACGATACCTTCGCGGTCGCGCATATCGATGAAGATAAGGCTACCAAGATCACGACGACGATTGACCCAACCACACAGGGTTACCTGCTGTCCAACGTGGGACTGACGCAGCTGCCCGCAATATTCTGTACGCATGAGATATCCCTTAATTAGCCGCAGGCTAAATGTCGCCTGGTATGCAGGCTACTATGTCGCAGCTTTCTGTATGTCACTACTGGATGAAAAAAGGCGGCTATTATACTGGAAATTCCGCCGGACGATAAGAGCGAACCACGGCCAGGCGGTCGTTTGCTGCACTCTTATTGCGCATTCTCACAAAAATTAACAAAATTATCCGACCAGGAACAGGCCATGACGTCGTATGGTGTCTGGAAGTGATTCATTTAACGGGAGTAACGATGTTAACACTTGATGCCAGTAAAACCGCACTTGTTGTGATTGATTTACAGGAAGGCATTCTGCCCTTCGCCGGTGGCCCGCATACCGCGGATGACGTGGTCAACCGCGCTGCTCGCCTGGCGGAAACATGTCGTGCCAGCGGTGCGCCTGTTGTCATGGTGCGCGTCGGCTGGTCCGCTGATTACGCTGAAGCGTTAAAACAGCCCGTTGATGCCCAGGCTCCTGCACGCGCCCTGCCTGAAAACTGGTGGACGTACCCGGCCGCACTCGGCAAACGCGACAGCGACATCGAAGTGACCAAACGCCAGTGGGGCGCATTTTACGGTACCGATCTCGAACTGCAACTCCGCCGTCGCGGCATCGACACCATCATCCTGTGCGGCATTTCCACCAACATCGGCGTGGAGTCTACCGCCCGCAACGCTTGGGAGCTGGGCTTTAATCTGCTGATCGCCGAAGATGCCTGCAGCGCAGCCTCCGCGGAACAGCACCAGGGCAGCATGACCCATATCTTCCCGCGCATCGGCCGCGTGCGCAGCACGGATGAGATTGTCAGCGCGCTATGATGTTCGTGGGCCTGCCCCAGTGGTCGCACCCGAAATGGGTGCGCCTTGGCATCACCAGCCTTGAGGAGTATGCCCGGCACTTCAACTGTGTCGAGGGTAACACCACCCTGTATGCGCTCCCCAAAGCCGAGATTGTTACGCGCTGGCGGGAACAAACGACCGACGACTTCCGCTTCTGCTTTAAGTTTCCGGCCACCATTTCCCACCAGGCCGCGCTGCGCAACTGCGGTGATTTGACCGAAGAGTTTTTTACGCGCATGTCGCCGCTGGCGAACCGCATCGGTCAGTACTGGATCCAGCTACCCGCCACGTTTGGCCCGCGCGATTTGCCTGCGCTCTGGCAGTTCCTGGATGCCCTGCCCTGCGAATTCACCTACGGCGTCGAAGTCAGGCATCCTGAATTTTTTGCGAAGGGCGAAGCAGAAAAAGCGCTCAATCGCGGCCTGCTTGAGCGTTCCGTTAACCGGGTGATCCTCGATAGCCGACCGGTGCACAGCGCTGTCCCCCATAGCGAAGCCATCGTTGAAGCTCAGCGTAAAAAACCGAAAGTGCCGGTCCACGCCATCGTGACCGCACATAACCCAATGGTCAGGTTTATCGGCAGCGATAACATGCAGCAAAATCAGGTGATGTTCGCCGTCTGGCTGCAAACGTTAGCGAAATGGGAACACACCACCACGCCGTATCTCTTTTTGCACACGCCAGATATTGCCCAGGCCCCCGAACTGGTCGATGCTCTTTGGCAGACCTTGCAGGCTGCGGTGCCGTCCGTGGGCAGCGCCCCTTCCATCCCACAACAATCTTCTCTTTTCTGATATCACCCCCTATCATAGTGAAGTGCCATCTGCCAAAAACAGGGAGTTTGTATGGTCAGCGCGCTGTATGCGGTGTTAGGTGCATTACTGCTGATTAAGTTTTCATTTGATGTTGTGCGCCTCAGAACGCTGTACCGCGTCTCTTACGGTGACGGCGGATTTTCCGAGCTACAAAGCGCTATCCGCATTCATGGCAACGCGGTCGAATACATCCCCGCAGCCTTAATCCTGCTGCTGTTTATGGAGATGAATGGCGCAGAAACCTGGATGGTGCACATCTGTGGCCTGCTTCTTATTGCTGGCCGCCTGATGCACTATTACGGTTTTCACCACCGCTTAATCCGCTGGCGTCGTTCCGGCATGAGTGCGACCTGGTGTTCGCTTTTGCTGATGGTGCTGGCTAACCTGTGGTATATGCCGTGGGAGTTGGTTTTCTCCCTCCATTAGCGCACAATACGCCACTTTATTTTTCCCGGATTTTTACGTTATGTCAGATCGCGACACGCTTTTTTCCGCGCCTATCGCCAGCCTGGGCGACTGGACCTTCGATGAACGGGTAGCCGAAGTCTTCCCGGATATGATCCAGCGCTCTGTTCCCGGTTATTCCAATATTATCTCTATGATCGGCATGCTGGCTGAGCGCTTCGTTCAACCCGGCACGCAGGTCTATGACCTGGGCTGCTCGCTCGGCGCGGCAACGCTGTCGGTCCGTCGTAACGTTCACCACGAAGGCTGCCGAATCATTGCCGTCGATAACTCCCCGGCGATGGTTGAGCGCTGCCGTCGCCACATTGACGCGTATAAAGCCCCTGTTCCGGTAGACGTGGTGGAAGGCGATATCCGCGATATTGAGATCAATAACGCCTCGATGGTGGTGCTGAATTTCACCCTGCAGTTCCTGGTGCCTGAAGACCGTCAGCTGCTGCTGGACAAAATTTATCAGGGGCTGAATCCCGGCGGCGCGCTGGTGCTCTCGGAGAAATTCAGCTTCGAAGATGCCGAGGTTGGCGAACTGCTGTTCAATATGCACCACGATTTCAAACGGGCGAACGGCTACAGCGAGCTGGAGATCAGCCAGAAGCGCAGCATGCTCGAAAACGTGATGCTGACGGATTCCGTAGAAACCCACAAAGCGCGCCTGCGCAAAGCCGGATTTGAGCACAGCGAACTGTGGTTCCAGTGCTTTAACTTCGGCTCTCTGGTGGCGTTGAAAGCGGGAGAATCCGCATGATCGAATTCAGTAACTTCTATCAGCTGATTGCCAAAAACCAGCTCTCCCACTGGCTGGAAACCTTGCCCGCGCAGATTGCCGCCTGGCAGCGCGATCAGCAGCACGGCCTGTTAAAGCAGTGGTCAAATGCGGTGGAGTTTCTGCCCGAACTGACCCCGCATCGTCTGGATCTTCTGCACAGCGTAACCGCCGAGAGCGAAGAGCCGCTTCCGGCCGGACAGATCAACCGCATCGAAACGCTGATGCGTAACCTGATGCCGTGGCGCAAAGGGCCGTTTTCACTTTACGGCGTGAACATCAATACCGAATGGCGCTCGGACTGGAAATGGGATCGCGTTCTGCCTCACCTTTCCGACCTGACCGGACGTACCATACTGGACGTGGGCTGCGGCAGCGGTTACCACATGTGGCGCATGATTGGCGCGGGCGCGCATCTGGCGGTCGGTATTGACCCGATGCAGCTGTTCCTGTGCCAGTTTGAAGCGGTGCGCAAGCTGCTGGGTAACGACCAGCGCGCGCACCTGCTGCCGCTGGGCATTGAACAACTCCCTGCCCTGAAATCCTTTGATACCGTCTTCTCCATGGGCGTGCTGTACCACCGTCGTTCCCCGCTTGAACACCTGTGGCAATTGAAGGATCAGCTGGTCAGCGGCGGCGAGCTGGTGCTGGAAACGCTGGTAATTGAAGGCGATGAACATGCCGTTCTTGTGCCGGGCGATCGCTACGCGCAGATGCGCAACGTTTACTTCATCCCTTCCGCGCTGGCGCTGAAGAACTGGCTGGAGAAGTGCGGGTTTGTGGATGTGCGGATTGCCGACGTCAGCGTGACTTCGCTCGAGGAACAGCGCCGCACCGACTGGATGATCACCGAATCGCTGGAGCAGTTCCTCGACCCGGCCGACCACAGCAAAACCATCGAAGGCTATCCGGCTCCGATGCGTGCGGTGTTGATTGCGACCAAGCCGTAGCCTTTTAGCCGGGTGGCGGCTACGCCTTACCCGGCCTACTCGTAGCACGTTTTCTCCGAAATAGTTCAGGTTGCAGCAAGGCGGCTACGCAGCGAATCCCCGGGAGCTTACATCAGTAAGTGACCGGGGTGAGCGAGGCGGCCAACGCAGCTGCGGCTTGAAGCATGAAAGACAAAAAAAGGCCCCTGTTGAAATTGCAGGGGCCTGGTACAAGCAAGCATCATATTGGGCGACATGATGCGCGGTAAAAATCGGTACGTTGCTACACGTGATGGCGCTCAATCAGCGACTTCATTTCCGCAACCGACTCTCCCTCTACGCCATAGCGTGAATACTCATCCGCTTCAGCATCCGTCGACATTGACAATCCTGTATTGCGATAACGCATGGGCGAAGGTATCCATTTACCCGCGGAGCTGTGCAGCTCTTCTACCCCTGCGTTTAAAAACCGTTCCAGATTGCTGGCGCGGACTCCCGCACCCGCCATTATTATTGGAACACCAGAATGTGCTTTTAGTTCCGTAATTAATTGCAGTCCTTTTTCAGCTGACGCCTGCTGACCCGATGTCAGGATGCGCGCCACGCCAAGTTCTCCAAGCGTTTCAAAGGCCTGAAGCGGATCATTACACATATCAAATGCGCGATGAAAAGTGACGGCCAGCCCCTGCGCGGCGCTCATAATCTGACGCATGCGCGGTATATCGATATTGCCGTCTTCATCCAGCAGGCCGGTCACCAGCCCTGGAAACCCGAGGTCCCGAACGAGCGCGATATCATCAAGCATGGCACTGAACTCGCCCGCCGTGTAACAAAAATCACCGCCGCGCGGACGAATAATCGGGTGAACGGGAATGGTGACGGCCTGACGAGCAGACTTCAACACGCCGTAAGACGGCGTCAGCCCGCCCTCTTTGGGTGCCGCGCACAGTTCAATGCGGTCAGCCCCGTGCTTTTGCGCGGTCACGGCACACTCCACGCTGTAACAACAAATCTCCAGCAGCGCCATTTAATCCTCCTGAAATTCCACTAAACGAAATATCATGACACGCCGTCCGTTTTCAGTCCCGGCGTGAACTCACATCTCTTACGCTTCGCTGGCAACAATCTGCTCAATGGTCCACGGATGAAACTTCACCGTGACCTGTCCGTCAGTGACGGCCAGCGTCGGGTTAGGTAACCGCTCGCGCTCGCCTTTGGGTGAACTCGTCTTCACAAAAATTCCCGGCTTGCTTAAGCCTTCGTCGGAAAGGAGGGCCAGCGCGCGCGCGTTCAACGTTTCCGGCTCACCCGGCAGGACAATTTCGATATGCTCCCAGCCTTCCTGCGGATAGCGTTTCTCGCCCGGCCACGGCAGTTCAACCACGGTGAATTGCCAGTGCGCCACGTTCACCGGTTCATGCAGTTTGAACAGGCAAATGGGGCGACCATTGATGATGTTCTCGGAGAGCAACTCGCCGCACCGTTCGAACCCGCGACGCCAGCGCTCGGCCGTGGCATTCTGATGACAGCGCAAAGAGATGTGATCGGCCTCAAGCGGCGCGATATCCAGACCAAGACGGGTGGCAAGATCTGTGAACGCCTGGGTGAAGCGCGGTAAATCTGCGGAAATATCATGCAGTTCGTCAATGGATTGCCAGTTCGCCATAAGTCACTCTCTTTTCATGTCGCAAAGCCGCTAATTTACTCTGTTGCCCTGTTTTGACCAACCGCAGAATCCAGCTTTTTATGACTGCATGATTATGCACACCTTCACCGCCTGGATTCTGAGCAATCTTCAGTCCCCGCAATGCTGACGCCAGAGGGCATTTGCAGTATACTCCCGCCCTAAATTCTTTAACTGGCGCGGGCGGTTGTAAGCCCGCATCAAAAACGTAAGGTATCCAGGTGAATATTCAGGCTCTTCTCTCCGAAAAAGTCAGTCAGGCACTGATTGCCGCAGGCGCGCCTGCGGATTGCGAACCGCAGGTTCGTCAGTCAGCAAAAGTACAGTTTGGCGACTATCAGGCTAATGGCGTGATGGCAGTGGCTAAAAAACTGGGCATGCCGCCGCGACAGCTCGCTGAGCAGGTACTGACGCATCTGGATCTTTCCGGCATTGCCAGCAAAACCGAAATCGCCGGTCCGGGCTTTATCAACATCTTCCTTGAGCCTGCATTCCTGGCAACCCACGTTGATGCGGCGCTGAAATCTGACCGTCTGGGCGTTTCCCAGCCGGAGGCGCAGACCGTCGTGATCGACTACTCTGCCCCGAACGTGGCGAAAGAGATGCACGTTGGCCACCTGCGCTCCACCATCATCGGTGATGCCGCGGTGCGCACGCTAGAATTCCTCGGTCACAAGGTGATCCGCGCGAACCACGTGGGCGACTGGGGTACCCAGTTCGGCATGCTGATTGCTTACCTGGAAAAACAGCAGCAGGAAAACGCAGGTGAAATGGCGCTGGCGGATCTGGAAGGGTTCTACCGCGAAGCCAAAAAGCACTACGACGAAGATGAAGCCTTTGCCGAGCGCGCGCGCAGCTATGTGGTAAAACTGCAGGGCGGCGACCAATACTTCCTCGAGATGTGGCGCAAGCTGGTTGATATCACCATGTCTCAGAACCAGCTGACCTATAACCGTCTGAACGTTACCCTGACCCGTGACGACGTGATGGGTGAAAGCCTCTATAACCCAATGCTGCCCGGCATTGTGGCTGACCTGAAAGCGAAAAACCTGGCGGTAGAGAGCGAAGGCGCAACGGTGGTGTTCCTTGATGAGTACAAAAACAAGGAAGGCGAACCGATGGGCGTGATCATCCAGAAAAAGGATGGCGGCTACCTCTACACCACGACAGACATCGCCTGCGCGAAATACCGTTACGAAACGCTGCATGCCGATCGCGTGCTGTACTACATCGACTCCCGTCAGCACCAGCACCTGATGCAGGCGTGGACCATCGTGCGTAAAGCCGGTTACGTGCCGGATTGCGTGCCGCTTGAACACCACATGTTCGGCATGATGCTGGGTAAAGACGGCAAGCCGTTCAAAACCCGTGCGGGCGGAACCGTGAAGCTGTCCGACCTGCTGGACGAAGCGCTGGAACGCGCCCGCCGTCTGGTGGCCGAGAAGAACCCGGACATGCCTGCCGACGAGCTGGAAAAACTGGCCAACGCCGTGGGTATCGGTGCGGTGAAATACGCGGATCTCTCCAAGAACCGTACCACCGACTATATTTTCGACTGGGATAACATGCTGGCGTTTGAAGGCAACACGGCGCCTTACATGCAGTACGCCTACACCCGCGTGCTCTCGGTGTTCCGTAAGGCGAACATTGATGAAAGCGTACTGGCGAATGCGGCAGTGACCATCACGGAAGATCGTGAAGCACAGCTGGCGGCGCGCCTGCTGCAGTTTGAAGAGACGCTGACGGTTGTCGCGCGTGACGGTACGCCGCACGTGATGTGTGCTTACCTGTACGATCTGGCGGGTCTGTTCTCCGGCTTCTACGAACACTGCCCTATTCTGTCTGCGGAAAACGAATCGGTCCGCAACAGCCGCCTGAAGCTGGCGCAGCTCACGGCGAAGACCCTGAAGCTGGGTCTGGATACCCTGGGTATCGAAACCGTAGAACGCATGTAAGACAAAAAACCCGGCAAGCGCCGGGTTTTTTCTTATCAGAAATACTTCCGTAAATATTCCGTCAAACAGAGAATCGCCATCGCCTGTCCGTACGGCATCGACGTCAGCGGGATCTGGCGATAAAACTCAAGATCGCTGCCCATGCCCGTGCCGAACGACGTTTGCAACAGCTCGCCTTCCGGCGAAATATGTTTGACGATACCGCGAATCGCTTTTTCTGCCACTTCGGCATACTCCGCGCCAACGTAGCGCTTGCGCACGGCTTTCAGAATGCCGTAGGCAAACCCTGCCGTGGCGGACGCCTCAAGATAAGAATGTGGATCGTCGAGCAGCGTATGCCATAGCCCGCTGTCGTCCTGATATTTCGCCAGCGCGGCAATCTGCGCATTCAATACCTGCGCCAGGTAGCGGCGCACCGCGTTGCTTTCCGGCAGATCCACCAGCTCAAGGAAGTCCGGGATGACGATGGTGAGCCAGCTGTTGCCGCGCGCCCAGCGGGCACGGGCAAAGTTATGATTACCGTCATAGCTCCAGCCGTGGAACCACAGCCCGGTCTCCCGGTCCATCAGGTTCTGCACGTGCAGCAGGAACTGATAGACCGCCTCTTCAACGTACTCCGGCTTATTGAGCAGCTTGCCGATTTTCGCCAGCGGCAGCACCGTCATCATCAGCGTGTCATCCCACATCTGTTGATGGTTTTCTTCCGCCAGGGTGATGTGCTGCATCCCGCCGTGTTCCGTGCGCGGCATCTCTGCCATCGCCCATTCCGCCCAGCTTTCCAGCCACGGCCGCCAGGCCTGATTTTGGGTCTCTTCGTAGCGATAAGCCAGCGTCAGAAACGGCGACATGGTATTCACGTTTTTGGTGGTCGCGCCTTCCGCAAAGCGGTCGGCAAACCAGCTGTCGATAATGTCTCGCATACCTTCATCGCCGGTCTGGCAGTAATACTGCCAGATACCGTACAGGCCAACGCCGTGCGTCCACTCCCATCCGGCCCAGCCTTTGGTGTCGATCACGCGCCCGTCGTCCAGCCGCAGCAAAAATTTACCCGTTTTGTCGTGGATATTGACCAGGCTATGCGTCACCTTTTGAATCAGCGATTTCAGCTCGTCCCGGGCGATAAAGCGCTCTGGCTGACGCAGTAACGGGCTATGTTTGACAGGCCAAACTTTCATCATCTTAACCTCTGTTGTATGTCGAATTCAGTACCGCGCGCTCTTTCAGAGAGGGTGCCGCTGGCTTGTTGCGATTCAGATAACCGATGTTGTTATTGCCCCACAGTGACTCATAAGGCATACCGGCCAGCATCTCGACGGTGGCGCGGGCGTGTGGCGTCGCTGACTCAGGCATCGCATGACCACACTCGCGCATTTTCGCGGTCTCCTCGCGCAGCGTGCTGTGGGTCTGCAAATTGAGCCTGAAGCGCAGGGAAACGAGGAAGCCGCAGAACAGCACCAGGATGGTGCCCACGCTCAGGATCGTCAAAATGGTGTGGCTCACTTCCGCAGGCTGTACTTTCTGACCGCTGACAAAGCCGGACATCTGCATCACAATGCCCACCAGCATCACCGCACCGGCCTGTGATGCCTTACGGGTCAGGGTCATGATGCCCGCGAAGATCCCTTCGCGGCGCTGGCCGGTGATCGCTTCATCCACGTCAGCAATGTAGGTGTAGGTATTCCATGGCACATAGTTGATACCGCCGCGACCGAGGCCCGCCACCGCAGAGATCAGCAACAGCAGAGCGTAAACGTCGCTCAGGCCCGCGTAATAGAGCACGGCGTAGGAAATTGACGCCAGGCCAAACAGCACCACCACCATGCGGTAGGACGGCGCAGGCCCGAAGCGGATACACAGCGGGATCATGGCGATAACCGCAAGGAACTGGAAGATGGCCATTGTGCCCAGCAGACTGGACGCCATTGACGCTTCCTGCATCAGCACGAACACCACGTAGTAGGTGAATACCGCATTAAACACGTCCTGCGCGATATAGCCGCCGAGGTACATCCCCAGATGCTGACGGAAAATCTTGATGCGCAGCGTGGAGCTGAGCTCAACGATCAGGCGGTTGAGGCTTTGCCCTATCGTCAGCTTCTTCTTCTCTTCTTCAGCACGCAGCGCCGCTTCAGACCACTCTTCGCGCGGGCGTTCCCAGGTGAAGAACCAGACGAAGGTCAGCATCAGCGCGCAGAGCACGGAGAAGACCAGGCTTGCGTAGAAGAAGGAAACCGCGTTGTCTTTCCCGAACCAGGTCAACAGGATCCCCGGCAGGAAGGAAGCCAGAATGGCGGACATCTGGGCCATAGCGATACGCGCCCCGGAGAACTTGGTTTTCTGTTTAAAGTCATCGGTCATTTCCGGCACCAGCGTTTCGTACGGCACCAGAATCATGGTGTAAACAATATCAAACAGCAGATAGGTCAGCAGGTAGTACCCGAAGCTCATATCCCCAACCCACATCAGCGAGTAGCTGAACACGCACGGGATCCCCAGCAGAATAAAGAACTTACGGCGGCCAAAGCGCTTGCCGAGCCAGGTCGTACCAAAGTTATCGGTTAAAAAGCCCATCAACGGGCTAACGACGGCATCCAGCACCCTTGCCGCGGCAAAGATGAACGTTGCTTCGATCGGTGAAAGCCCGCAGAAGGTGGTATAAAAATATAAAAGCCAGGCCGCCGTCAGGGCGGTGGTACCCGCCCCGAGAAAATCACCTGACCCGTAAGCAAGATAATTCGCGAGTCCAATTTTACGTGTTTTCATTGCCGTCAACCCTAATCAGTTTCAGGAGACTCCCTGCAAGCACGCTTCGTCCGGGAGCTTTTATACGGCTACAGTAAATGCATCGACCTGTTGATACCTTTCTGTTTCTGCCACTCCTGAGAGGGTGCATGGCAAAAATACAAAGAGTAGGGTCACGCGCGTCACTGATTTATAAAACAGCGTTTCTATTTGATCAAAAGGAGAGGTCAGTTTTGAGAGCCAGCCATCAGAATGGCCTGATGGCTGGTGAAAAGGCAGGGTATTAGCGATAGTTCACGATGACGGAATTACTCTGGACTTTCAGCGCCGGGATTAAACGTCCCCCGCCCGGCACTTCCCAGATGAAACGCAAAGGTTCAATAGCCGGTACGCCGTTGAATGCCTGCGTCGTGCCATTTTCGCCGTCGATTTCCGTGCAGCGAGTCTGAGAACAAAGGCGCACCCGCAGCCCTGCGGGCGTTGGGCCAATCAGCCGGTAATTCCAGACCACAAGACCCATCAGACCGGAAACCTCTTCAGCAGGCGCCAGCGGGTTAGATGACATGGCAACACCCCGGTTGCTGAGGGTCACCCCCATGCTGCTTGCCTGCCAGGTGCCCTCCCCGGCAGCGTACGCCGCCAGCGGGAAGAGCAAAATCCAGAGCCATTTACGCATTATTTTCCTCCAATCGTCGCGGTCATGCGGATATGACGGTTATCCGACAGCTCCATATTCGACAGCACGACCAGCTGATTCAGGCTACGACGCAGGAAACGCGACAGCAGCGGACGCAGCGCATGATTAACCAGCAGCACCGGCGGTGCGCCCAGCATCTCCTGGCGCGCCAGCGCCTCCTGCGTTTGCGCCAGTAGACGGTCCGCCAGCCCCGGCTCCAGGCCGCCCCCGCCCTGCAGGGCCTGCAGCAGCAGACGTTCAAGCGGCGTATCGAGGCCAATAACCTGCACTTCTCCGGTTCCCGGGAACCACTGCTGGGTGATCGCACGACCCAGCGCCACGCGTACCACCGCCGTCAGCTCGTGCGGATCGTTTTGTATCGGCGCATGCTCGGCAAGGGTTTCCAGAATAGTGCGCATATCGCGGATCGGCACTTTCTCTTCAAGCAGGTTTTGCAGCACCTTGTGCAGCGTGGTTAAGGTCACCACGCCCGGGACCAGATCTTCCGTCAGCTTCGGCATCTCCTGCGTGACGCGGTCCAGCAGCTGCTGCGCCTCCTGACGGCCAAACAGCTCTGCCGAGAATTGCCCAATCAGGTGATTAAGATGGGTCGCCACCACGGTACTGGCTTCAACAACCGTATACCCCTGGATTTGCGCCTGCTCTTTCAGGGCACTTTCAATCCAGATAGCGGCCAGGCCAAAGGCCGGGTCGATAGTTTGCTCGCCCGGAAGCGTGCCCGCGGCGGTGCCCGGGTTAATCGCCAGCCAGCGGCCCGGATAGGCATCACCGCTGCCAATTTCGACACCTTTCATCAGAATGCGATAGCGCGCGGGCGGCAGGTCCATATTGTCGCGGATGTGAACAACCGGCGGCAGGAAGCCCATATCCTGCGCGAATTTTTTACGGATACTGCGGATACGGCCAAGCAGCTCGCCATCCTGCTGGAAATCGACCATCGGAATCAGGCGATAGCCCACTTCCATTCCCAGGGAATCTTCCAGCTGAACGTCGTTCCAGGTCGCTTCGACGGCCTGGGTATTCTCCGGCATTTTTACCTGAACAGGCTCCGCTGCCGGTTTGGTTTCACGACCGCGCATCCACCAGGCAAGCCCCAGCAGACCTGCCGTAAACAGCAGGAAGACGAGGTTTGGCATCCCCGGCACCAGACCGAGCAAACCCAGAACGGCAGCGGCCAGCAGCATCACGCGCGGGTTGCTGAACAGCTGGCCCACCATCTGCTCGCCAACGTCCTGATCGGTACTCACGCGGGTCACAATCACACCCGCCGCAGTAGAGATAACCAGCGCCGGGATCTGCGCAACCAGACCGTCACCAATGGTCAGCAGCGTATAGCTTTCCGCCGCGTGGCCCATGTCCATCCCGTGCTGCAATACCCCCACCAGCAGGCCGCCGACCACGTTAATCACCATGATTAGAATGCCCGCGATGGCGTCACCGCGCACAAACTTGCTCGCACCGTCCATGGAGCCGTAGAAGTCCGCTTCCTGCGTCACTTCCGAACGGCGTTTTTTTGCTTCATCTTCGGCGATAAGACCGGCGTTCAGGTCGGCATCGATCGCCATCTGTTTGCCCGGCATCCCGTCCAGCACAAAACGCGCGCCCACTTCCGCAATACGCCCTGCACCTTTGGTGATAACCATAAAGTTGATAATAACGAGGATAACGAACACCACGATACCGATAGCGAAATTGCCGCCCACCAGGAAGTGGCCGAACGCTTCAACCACTTTACCTGCCGCTGCCGCACCAGTGTGACCTTCCATCAGGATGATACGCGTGGACGCGACGTTCAGCGCCAGTCGGAGCAAGGTGGTAAACAGCAGAATGGTCGGGAACGCGGCAAACTCCAGGGTACGCTGGGTGAACATCGCCACCAGCAGCACCATAATGGACAGCGCAATATTGAAAGTGAAAAGCAGATCGAGGATGAACGCCGGGAGCGGCAGTACCATCATCGACAGAATTAGCAGGATCAGAATCGGCCCGGCAAGGATTTGCCATTGGGTCGATTTCAGGTTGCCGGGCAGGCGCAACATTGCCACCAGATTAGCCATCAGAGTCCTTCTCGTTCATAAAATCCAGCGCGGCAGGCACCGGAAGGTTTTCAGGTTTTACAGGCCGCTGACCGCCAGCCAGACGCCAGCGCTTCAACTGCCACACCCAGGCCAGCACTTCCGCCACGGCGGCGTAGAGTTGTCCCGGGATCTGTTGTCCGATATCCGCATGGCGGTAAAGGGCACGCGCCAGCGGAGGGGCTTCCAGGATCGGCACGCGGTGTTCTGTGCCAATTTCCCTGATACGGAGTGCGATCAGCCCCGCCCCTTTCGCAACGACTTTCGGCGCACTCATTTTGTTTTCGTCATAGCGCAGCGCAACGGAATAGTGCGTTGGGTTGGTAACAATGACGTCGGCCTTCGGCACATCTTCCATCATGCGGCGACGGGCGGCGGCACGCTGCATCTGGCGGATACGCCCTTTTACGTGCGGGTCACCTTCCATCTGCTTATATTCGTCACGGATATCCTGACGCGACATGCGCAGCTTTTTGAAGTGGGTATAAAGCTGGAAGATCACGTCAAAACCCACCATCGGGATAATGCTGAGCACCACAAGCAGCGCGCAGAGCCCGACCAGATTCAGCGCGTTGCTCATCGCGGTGAGAGGCGATTCGCTGATAAGACGCATCATTTCTGGCCAGTGGTACCAGAGGTAAAAGCCTGCGGAACTGCCCATCAGCACCGATTTGAGGACGGCTTTGAGCAGCTCAGCCCCGGTCTGCGCAGAGAACATTTTCGCAATACCCGGCAGCGGGTTCAGTTTGGAAAATTTCGGTTGCAGCGATTTGGCACTGAAAACCAGACCGCCGAGCATCACCGGAGAGACCAGCGCGACCAGCACGACCCCGGTAATCAGGGGCAACAGCGCGACCATGGCCCCCTTAATAAGCTGAATAATCTGGCTGAGGATCAGATTCGGATCGTTGACCATGCTGTGGTCAAAACGTAAGCCGGTGGACAACATTCCCGCCAGCTTTCGGGCGAGCGACTCCCCGCCCCACCAGATAATGCACACCCCTACGATAAGGATCAGCAGGGAGGTTAATTCTCGGGATCGGGGGATCTGCCCTTCCTCACGCGCTTTTTCTAGCCGGTGGGGTGTGGGGGCTTCCGTTTTGTCGTCGTTCTCTTCTGCCACAGTGCATGCTCAGCCCATTACGTCACGGGTATCATGCCAGCGCAGCGGAAATCCAATGGCGGGAAAAGCCCGATTATTCGGGCTCTTTTCGGTGATTTTGTCGTAACCTGCCTCAGGGGAGCGTCCCCCTGAGGCGGAATGAACAATCAGAAGCCGAGGCTGTCCAGCAGATCGTCGACCTGATCCTGGCTTGCCACAACGCCCGCCTTGCTGGCGTCGAGCTGTGGACCATTGAGCAGGCTTTCGTTCTCGCGTTTTGGACGGGCTGCCGGTTCCGGAATGTTCTCCAGCAGAACCATCAGCAGCTGACGCTCAATCTCCTGGATAACATCCATCATGCGCTTGATCACCTGACCGGTGAGGTCCTGGAAATCCTGCGCCATCATGATGTCCAGCAGCTGGGCGTTGGTGAAGCTGGTGTGGCCCGGCACATCACCCAGGTACTGACGGGTATCCGTCACCAGCTCGCGGGCATCCGCCAGCTCGATAGGATTTTCAAACCACTCGTCCCAGCGTTTGCTCAGCGCTTTCGCCCCCTTTTCCATCGCATCCTGGTGCGGCTGTGACGCTTCAACGCTGTTCAGCGCACGTTCCGCGGCCTGAGCGGTCATCTGCACAACATAGTCCAGACGATCGCGGGCATCAGGAATGGCTTCCGCCGCTTCGGCAATCGCCTGATCCAGACCCAGCTCGCGCAGGCTGTCACGCAGCATGCGCGTCAGGCTGCCGATGCGGACGATAATATCGCTCGGCGAGTGTTCTTCAACGGGTTTCATAGCAGGTTGCAACATTTCCATCACCTCACATGCCGAGTTTCTCGAAGATCTTACCGAGCTTCTCTTCCAGGGTTGCCGCGGTGAATGGCTTCACCACATAGCCGCTTGCGCCCGCCTGTGCAGCGGCAATGATGTTCTCTTTTTTCGCTTCTGCAGTAACCATCAGAACCGGCATAGACGCCATTCCCGCATCGGCACGAATGGTTTTCAGCAGTTCCAGACCGTCCATGTTAGGCATGTTCCAGTCGGAGATAACAAAACCAAACCCGCCAGCCTGCAGTTTGTTCAGCGCATCAACGCCGTCTTCTGCTTCTTCAACGTTGTTGAAACCCAGCTCTTTCAGCAGGTTGCGCACGATGCGACGCATGGTGGAAAAGTCATCCACAACCAAAAACTTAAGCTCTTTATCCGCCATAAAATAATACTCCTGAGTCAAATACGTATTGCCTGTCCGGCACTGATTTTCGCCAGCATCTGCTGGCTTACCTGGCTAAGATCGACCACTTCGCTCACGCCACCCATATTGATGGCCTCGCGCGGCATGCCGAACACCACACAACTTGCTTCATTCTGCGCAATCGTCCAGGCGCCAGCCTGGTGCATTGCAAGCATTCCGGCGGCACCATCGTTGCCCATCCCCGTCAGGATCACCCCAACGGCGTTGCGCCCCGCATGTTTCGCCACCGAATGAAACAGCACATCCACCGACGGACGGTGCCGGTTGACCGGCGGTCCGTCATGAATTTTGATTTGATAGTTAGCGCCGCTGCGCGCCAGCTCCATATGCTTGTCGCCCGGGGCGATATAGGCATGTCCCGGGAGCACTCGCTCGCCGTCTTCCGCCTCCTTCACGCTGATCTGGCACAGCTTGTTCAGGCGTTCGGCGAACGAACGGGTAAAGCCTGGCGGCATATGCTGAGTGATCAGAATACCCGGACTTGAAAGCGGCAATGGCTGGAGTACATGACGAATTGCCTCTGTTCCTCCGGTTGACGCCCCAATAACGAGCAATTTTTCCGAGCTGAGTAAGGGACCGGCCTTTAGGGTCGCAGGCGCGGCCAATGGCGTATGGGCAGCAAGCTTCGCACGCGACGCGGTGCGGATCTTCTCCGCGATCATTTCGCTGTAGGCCAGCATCCCTTCGCGTATGCCGAGCTGCGGTTTGGTGACAAAATCCACCGCCCCCAGCTCCAGCGCGCGCAGGGTGATTTCCGATCCTTTTCCTGTCAGGGAGGAGACCATCACCACCGGCATGGGCCGAAGCCGCATTAATTTTTCGAGGAAATCTATGCCATCCATGCGCGGCATCTCGACATCCAGCGTTAGCACGTCGGGGTTATATTTTTTAATTAAATCCCGCGCTACCAGAGGATCGGGCGCAGTGGCCACCATCTCCATGTCGCTGTGGCTATTGATAATTTCAGTCATGATCTGACGCATCAGCGCTGAATCATCGACAGACAACACCCTGATTTTACTCATGCTTTTTCCTTACTCAGCGCATATACCGTTTGCCCACGCAGGCTAAACTCACGCGCGAGGTTGCTGAAGTTTTCCGAGTGCCCGGCAAACAGTAAACCGTCAGGCTTGAGCAACGGAACAAACCGACGCAGAATGTCCTGTTGCGTCGTTTTATCAAAATAGATCATAACGTTACGGCAAAAAATGGCGTCGAACGGCCCCGGCACGTTGTACTGCTTATCCAGCAGGTTAACGGGCGCGAATTCGACGCAGTTCGCCAGCTCCTGGCGTACGCGCACCAGGCCTTCATGCGGGCCCGTGCCGCGCATGAAATAACGCTGCAGCTGCTGCGGCGACAGCGTTTTCAGTTCATCCTGGCGATACACGCCGTTACGCGCCTTCTCCAGCACCTCGGTATCGATATCGCTGGCGTAGACTTTCCAGCGTCCGGGCGTCATGCCCAGGGTGTCGGCAAGGGTGATCGCCAGGGAGTACGGCTCTTCACCCGTCGAGGCGGCCGCACTCCATACGCGATATTCCCCGGTGCGACGGCGGGCGTGCTCGGCCAGAACCGGGAAGTGGTGAGCTTCACGGAAAAACGCCGTCAGGTTGGTGGTTAACGAGTTAATAAAAGCCTGCCACTCTGCGCTGTTCTGGTTCGCCTCGAGCATGCTCAGATAGCGGCCAAAATCATCCAGCCCCAGCGTACGCAAGCGCCGCACCAGACGGTTGTAGACCATGTCCCGCTTATGATCCGCAAGCACGATCCCCGCACGCTGGTAGATTAACTGACATATCCGACGAAAATGCGCGTCGGACAGCGCGAGGCGCTGTGTCATCTGCAACAATAATGACGTTTGCCCAGGGGGCATTGGTGATGTCATAGCGCCTTCTTAATTACATTCAGGATACAACTGGCACGGCCTGCGACCGCCCGACTTCAGTTACTGCTTCAACGTGCTCTTTGACATTAAATACCGCGACCAGTCCGGTCAGACGATCCGCCTGGCTTGCCAGTTGGTCGGTTGCCGCTGCCGCTTCCTCAACTAACGAGGCGTTCTGTTGCGTCACCTGATCCATCTGGCTGACGGCCTGGGCTACCTGCTCAATGCCGCGACGCTGTTCGTCCGACGCCGAGGCAATTTCGCCCATAATGTCGTTAACCCGCGTCACGGAGGTGACGATCTCGTGCATGGTTTTCGCCGCCGTATCCACCAGCGTTGAGCCCTGCTGAACGCGCGAGACCGACTCTTCGATCAGCACCTTAATTTCTTTCGCCGCGTTGGCGCTGCGGCTCGCCAGGTTACGCACTTCCCCCGCCACCACCGCAAATCCACGCCCTTGCTCACCGGCGCGCGCCGCTTCCACGGCGGCATTCAGGGCCAGAATGTTGGTCTGGAACGCGATACCGTCAATCACGCTGATGATGTCGCCAATTTTCTGCGAGCTGGTGGCAATCTCCTGCATGGTGCTGGCGACATGGGACGCCTGGTCACCGCCTTTCTTCGCCGTCATCGCCGCCTGTTTTGACAGATCTGAAGCCTGACGCGCGTTATCGGCGTTCTGGCCTACCGTCGCGGTCAACTGCTCCATGCTGGCCGCCGTCTGCGCCAGCGAGGCCGCCTGCTGCTCGGTGCGGGACGAGAGATCGTTGTTCCCCGCCGCAATCTCAGAGATCCCGGTGTGCATGGCATAGCTGCCCTGCCGCACGTCGCTCACCGTTTCCCGCAGCGATCCCTGCATCGCCTTCAGGCTGGCAAAGATCGCCGAAATTTCATTCTTGCCGAACACCGCCACCGGACGCGCCAGGTCCCCTTTCGCAATACTGTCGAAGTGGCTGCTGATAATCGCCAGCGGCTGCACGATCATTCTGCGCGACCAGAGCAGCGCCCCGCCGGTCAGCAGCCCTGCCAGAATCACCACCACCGCAAAGATGACGCCCGACATGTGATAGCTTTGACGGCTCTGGTCACCGGCACGCTGAACAGACTGGTTAATATCCTGCTGCCACGCGTTAAAGCTGCCGTCAAACGCCGCCTGAGACGCCTGAACCGGTGCGGTCATAAAGTCCGAAAGCTGGTTGTTCTCAAGCCACGTCGCCTGGTGGTCCAGATCGCTATACCACTGTTCAAAGTTCGTCTTCATGGCGGCCTTCAGCGCTTTCTCTTTCTCGCTGTCGGCGGCCTGCGCCGTAAAGGCTTTAAACTGTGCGTCAGCCTGCTTCAGGCTGTCGCGCGCGGTCGCCATCAGCGCTTTAATGTCATCCGGCGGATAACTCAGCGCGGTTAAGGTTCCCGCCTTGTTCAGCGCAGTGCTTGCCTGCAACAGCACAGCACGCGTTTGTGCCAGTGCGGAGCGCTGCTGATTACTCGCCTCAACTTCCTGCAAATTCTGATAGCCATCGCGAAACGCCCAAAAAGACAACCCGTTACTGCCAACCTGCAACACACCGCAAAGGATCAGAATCAAAAACAGTGTGGTCGAGATACGAATACGATTTAACATCCACGCTCCCATCAAGCGGCAAGCAGCCGCGGTTTAATTGTCAGTCAAAATGTTTCCCAGTTTTCATCTTGTCCGGTCGTCGCGGTGCGCGTACGGTTTGCAGCCGATTCAGCGGCTGGCGCGCGATACGTCGCCTGCGGGGTGACCGAGTTTCCAGCGAGTGAAGCGAGACGAAACGCCGAGACGGCCATCTTCAGACGGCTCGCCTGGTCTTCCAGAGCAGCGGCCGCCGCAGCGGACTCCTGCACCAGCGCGGCGTTTTGCTGTGTCACGCGATCCATTTCCGATACCGCCAGGGCAACCTGGTCGATACCACGACTCTGCTCATCGGACGCAGAGGCGATTTCACCCATGATGTCCGTCACGCGGGTAACGGCATTCACGATGTCATTCATGGTCTCCCCGGCGCTTTCCACTAGCACGGAGCCGGTATCCACGCGGGAGACGGAATCTTCAATCAGGGACTTGATCTCTTTTGCTGCGTTGGCGCTGCGGCTGGCCAGGTTGCGTACTTCCCCGGCCACCACGGCAAACCCGCGCCCCTGTTCGCCCGCGCGCGCCGCTTCCACGGCGGCGTTCAGCGCCAGAATGTTGGTCTGGAAGGCAATGCCGTCGATGACGCTGATGATGTCGGCGATTTTCTTCGAACTGTCTGCGATTTCGTGCATGGTTTTCACCACACCATCCACCACGCGTCCGCCGCGCTGCGCCGTCTCGGAGGCGCTTTCTGCCAGCTGAGACGCCTGGCGGGCGTTATCGGCGTTCTGCTTCACGGTCGCGGTGAGCTGCTCCATGCTGGCGGCCGTCTCTTCCAGGGCGGAAGCCTGCTGCTCGGTTCGGGATGAGAGATCGTTATTCCCCATCGCAATTTCGCTGGTGCCGGTATAGATAGCCTCTGACCCGTTGCGCACGTTGGCGACGGTTTCGATTAACGAACGCTGCATATGGTCAACGCTGTTGGCCAGCTCGGTGATCTCATTGCGCCCGGAGACGGTCAGCGTTTTGGTCAGGTCACCGCCGGCAATTTCGCGAATATGGGCAATGACGCGCCCGAGAGGGTTCAGCAGGATATGGCGAATGCCGTACCAGACCGCAACCAGCACAATAACCAGCGCCAGCGCCATCACCGCCATCTGCCATTTCGCAAAGCGGTAGTCATTCTGGCTTTCCGTAAAGGCCGAGTGATAGAGATCGCCGCTGGCCTTCGCGTATTCCCCCAGCGCCGCGCCAAGTGCGTTTTGCATCCCCTGCGTCGGCTGCGCGAAATAGGCGTCCATATTGCCGCTCTCCAGGAACTGAATCAGCTCTGCCAGACCGGCATGATAGGCGTTGTATTTTTCGTCAATGTTCTGGCTCACCTGCTCCATTGCAGGCTGTGGGGTAATCTTTTTAAAGGCGTCGTAATGTTTAGCGGCATCAGCGAGGGTGGCACGGGCATTTTTCAGCAGATCGGTTTTCGCGCTGCTCTGCTGATTGTTCGGGTCCATCATCATGCGCGCGGACGAGCGGCTCAGGTTGATGCGCGTTTGCAGCATCAAATCCCACGTCGACGTGAGCTCACTCTGCTGCAGGCGGAGATCGTTCGAGGCCGCGAAGCTGTCCTGGTTCTGTTTTAATGACGAGAAAAAAAGCCCGCCGGAGATGAGCTGAAGAAGTGCGAAAATGACCAGCACCATCATGAGCATTGTGACAACGCGGATACGGTTCAACATACAACACCTTCTCATAGATTTATTAACGGTGTTATCGGCACAGCCCACAGGAACTTTACATTTGCGAAAGGGAAAAGCGCGGGGTTAAAACGCCACATCGACAATCAGCGTGTCGGTGTAGGTTCCGGCGGGCGGCGTGGCCTGATTGGTCAGGACCTTAGCGGTGTAGTTGAAGGTGCGCAGTAAACCGTCGCTACTGACCTGGGACGATACCGCGCTGGACCAGCGCTCGCTGCCGCTGCTGCCCCAGCGGTTACCGGTGGCTTCCTTATAGATGTCGTAGCTCATGGCGTTGCTGCCGCTCACCATACGCCGCACGTTGTTCAGCGCGTTGGCGCCGTTATTAATGCCGATGGTATACGAACTTCCTTTGGTACAGGTGACGGCAATGGCCTGTGAGACGGTGGGAAAACTTTGCACCAGCGGCGCGCTGTTGAAGTTCACATCTGGCGTTGTCATGGCGCTGCAGTCGTTGGTGACGGTCATATCGAGCAGGATGGTGGTTGTCGCGGTTCCCGTCTGATTGATTGTGCAAACGCCGAGCGCGCCCACGGAGCACACGCTGTAGTTAATACTGAAGGTTAACTGCACCTGATATGGCCCGGCAGTGACGTTTTGCCCGGCGACGGTGCGGAAATAGAGCGGAATGTTGTACTGCTTTGACCCCAGCAACCCCAGCAGGGTATTCCCGCTCCAGGTATACGATTTACTAATCTGTACCTCGCTGCTGCTCGCGCATCCTGATAACCCGCACAGCCGGGTGGGGATGACGTCGGTGATGGCCGCATTATCCGTGCGTTTCATCGTTGCCCGACTGCTGCCCGAAACCGATGCCGCGGTGTAGGTCAGCGTTACCGAGTCGCTGGTCAGCAGATTCAGCACGGCATCGCAGGCCACCACCAGCGTACCGGAGGTTTGAACTTCCCCGGTTCCGCTGAGCGCGAACGAGGTGACGCTGCCAAACGACGCATTAACCGTGCTGACAGTACACGCCACCCAGCCGCCGCCGGAAAACAGCAGCAGGATCAACAGCAGCAGGCGCGTCATGGCGCCTCCCGGCAAATCAGCGGCCCGTAGGTTTTCAGCTTATGCTCCGGATTAGCCCCCACGGTCAGAGTAGTCTTGCAGCGCCTCCCGTCAGGTGCGATCACCTCCAGCGGGTTCACATCGCTGAGATTTTCCAGCCAGGCGATGCCGTCATACCCCACCACCGCATTGCTGCGCGAGGCGCGTCGAACCTGGCTTCCCACCGGCAACGCCTTCCCGCGCGCGTCATGCAGAATAACGCTTGCCACCCGCTCCTGCTCCATCGGGAAATCGACCAGATAGCCGCTGTGACGCCGAATCGCGATCCGACGTTCAGTCTCTTTCAGACGGGTATCCGCCGGCAGATTCAGAGTATCAATCCGGTAGCTTGCCGGGTAATACGCCGACACCCCGCTCACCAGCAGGTAGCCGTTGTTATTGGTTTTACCGACGGGCTGGTTCTCATAGCTGACGGGCACGTCAGGGTGGCCGTCGGTACTGATGACCACAAACGCATCGTTGATCTTATTCGCCGCGAACAGCTCGCCGTCCATAAGCACAATGGCGCCCATCGCCTCGCCCCACCAGGTCATGGTATTCCTTTCGCCATAGCCGCCGCCCTGCAGCTCGATATTGTTATTGCGCCAGCCCAGCGTACCCTGTTGATAATCACTGGATCTCGACTGGTTGGCCCAGGCCATGTTCCAGCTGAACCCACCGTCAGAAAGCATGGAGTGGTTGTAGTTAATGCGCTGGGTACTGCCTGCATCCGGAGTGTTTTCGACGGTGACGGCAGCGCTGTCGCGTGCCCCCAGCGGCACCTGCAGCGACAGCGCGACCGTCCAGTCTCCCCGCTGCCGATCCCGGCTGCCGGCCAGATAAATGCTGCTCGCCCCCCACAGGTTGCGGCTCCAGGAGAGATTAAGCAGCTCGGTTTTTTGGCTGTCAAAACTCTCCACGCCGATCCAGGCTGCACCGATGTTGCCGTACCGTCCCAGATTGAAGGTCAGCGAATACTGGTCCGTATTACGGCTAAAGCTGGCGATGGGCTTATCGTTTTCGTCATACACCGTCGGCTGGTCGTAAAGGGCGAGATTGCCAAAGCCGCGGTCGCGACGCGTGTGCTGGGTGGCGACGCTAAACTCGCTGGTACTGTACTGGTAACCCCAGTTGATTTGCCCGCCCGCATCACCGCGCATGCGGCTTTGCGAGTAAGAGGTATTCACCACGCCAAACTGGCCGAGTTTTATCACCGTCCCCGCGCCGCCCAGCGCCAGCTCCTGCGCCCCTTCCGCGTGGCCCTCGAGGGTTAGCCAGTCCGTCATTCCGTAGCGATACGAGCCGCTGCCGGCTGCCGGACCGTAGTCAAAATTCTTGATACCGTAATTACGCCGCAGGCTGCCGAGCGTCACGGCGCCGTCGCTCAGCCCTTGCTTAAGCAGGTCGCTGGTGACGTAAAACGGTAGCGTGGTGCTTACCTGGCGCCCCAGCGCATCCGTCGTGACCAGCACCGCATCCCCGGCCCCGTTGATATAGGGCAGATTGGTCAGGGTGAAAGGCCCCGGCTGAAGCTGGGTTGAACCGGAGCGATAGCCGTTGATAAAGAGATCGACCGAAGTGGGTACCGCGGCTTCCCCCGCGAACTCGGGCAGCGGCCATGTCACCAGGTCAGGACGCAGGGAGAAATCCCGCCCGACGCTTATCCCCCCCATTCGCACGCTGGAGCTCCAGCTCAGGGCATCGCTGATCACGTCCCCGGCGCTCCAGCTCATCGCGTCATCTTCGTTAGTGAACAGCAGGGTCGTGTCATAGCGGACATACCCTTCCTGCTGGCCGTGGTTACCGGTGAAATTTTCCCGCGCGTAACCGGTCGAGGAAAACGAGCCGTTCTCGTTGAAGTAGCGGAACTCATGCCAGATCGACGCCTGGCCGCCGATATGTTCCGTGTGGTTGGTGTAGAGATCGTAATTCAGCAGCGCCCCGCGCCCATAGTGAGGTTTGGCCTGCGCCGCTTGCGCGCTGAAAGGCGTCACGCGGGCCGTCACCCAGTCGCGGGGAACGGTCAGCAGCAGGCGCTGCGCGGCGCTGTCGTACTCCACCCGAACCTGAGCAAGCGAGGAGAGATTTACCTCGCCGGTGGGAACGTGCGCCGGGGGCAGCCCCGCGCGCAGCAAATCGGCGCTGGAGATAAAGAAAGCGCCTTTACGCTGCGTCACGGGCACGACCAGGCCGGTGTCGTAGTGATTGACCACGATGGCCAGCTGGAAAACCGCTTCATCATTTATCGCCTGTGCCTGGGGAGGCGGCGGTAAACTGTCGTCGCCGGGCCCGGCCAGTGTCGCGGAACTGACGCATAGCAGTATCATCATCGCCGGCTTCAGTTGACGGGCGTCGACTGCCATTGTTCGTCCCTGGCATTAATCTGCGCGCTCATCCGCTCTGGCTGACGAACGCCAGCGGGTATAGGCCAGCTGCGGGTGCTGCCCGGCAGGACGTAACCCAGCAATCCCTCCGCCACCGTGCGTTTCTGACCTCCCTGCTCCAGCGCCACCTGGCTCAGCCTGACGTGGACATTACCCCGATTTTTGACCTCCAGCGCAGGCTTACCCTCCGCCTGCGTCACCCGCCAGCTCAGGTTTTGGGTCTCCGCCAGCGCGTGATGCGCGCCCTCTTTGATGGTCGGGATCCCCTGTCCATATACGAACAGAGGGATGGAGTAACGCATCTGCAATTTCAGGCCGATGGCGGGTTCAGCTTTGGCATCTGGCTGGGGGATTTCATCGACGATAATGCGATAGGCCTGTTCGACCCCTGCAGGAACCGTAGCCTGTTTGATAAGGCGAATGAGCTGCTTGCTGCCCGTGCCAATCGTGACGATGGGCGGGCTGGCGACCACGTCCTGCTGCGCGGTATAGCGCTCGTGTCCGTCCTCCTGCTTCCAGCGCACGATGCGGACCTGCATCGTCGTGGCGCTGTTTCCCTGGTTCTGGATCCACAGTTCCGTGGCGTTGGCGTCCGCCGCAAGCCAGGGATCGATGGGCCAGAGCAGGATGGTGGCAGCCGCCTGCGCCTGGCCAGCAACCGCCATACCCAACGCGCCCGCCAGACAAACCGGTCTGAAAAATGGCTTCATCAACACTCTCCCTTTATTACCATGACAAGGTCACGGTGAGCTGATCGGAATAGGTTCCCGCCGGGCTAAACCCGGTCAGTAGCGCCACGCCAAAAAGCGGCAGCGCGATGTTATTGCTGTTGGTATAGGTCACCGCTATCGCCTGGTTGACGCCAATTTCGCTGTTCGCGGCCAGCGAGCTGCTGCTGTAGAGCCGGTATGGCACCATATCGACGCCGTTCGCGCGCTTCATGCGACGAACGGATGAATAATTTTGACCGCCATTAATGCTCATGCTCAGCGCCACGCCTGGCGTACAGGCAATAGACAACGCCCCGTTTGGCACAAAGCTGGTGCTGACCGGCGCGCTCTCGACGCCGTTATGGCTGCCAAAATCCAGCGTACCGAGAAGCCCTCCGCTACCGGTGGCCACCGCGCATCCCGGGACAATCGTCGCGCTGACCTTAAAGGACTGGGATGTCACCGCATCCGCCGTGGGCATCATGAGCAATCCGACGATCATCGCGAAAAAAGGCTGCACGCGTCCCTCTGCGCGTTTGCGCAGACCTGTGAGAGATGCCTTCATGGCGGTTCGGGACTAGTAGGTGACGCTGACGTTAATCGTGTCGGTGTAGGTCCCCGGGACGACCGTCACGCTGTTACCGCCGCCGGTAATCCGTCCGTACAGGGTGTAACTGTCCACCCCGCCTGCCGTGGACGCGATCGGCAGCGCGGCGTTATTGGCAATCACGGTATTAAACCCGCTGTCGCTGTACAGGCTGTAGGCCACGCCCTGTGCCGCGTTGGCCGTATTCACCAGATAGCGTTCAGGCGTACCCGGCGAACCGACAACCGAGCCGGGCGCGGTGGAGTGGGTATTACCGGTGATCGCGACCGTATAGCTGGCGGTCGTACATTGAATGGTGAAGGTGTTTCCGCCGCTGGCGCCGCTTAGCTGCGTCGTAAGCGTGGAAAAGGTTGCCGGATGGGTACCGAAATCGAGCGTACCGAAGTTAATGCCACTTTGTGCGGGCGAGCCGTTTATCAGACACCCGTTTGTCAGCGTCAGCGTTGCACCGATGGTGCCGCTGCTGGTGACGGCCAGCGCCTGATGAGCCGTTGTCGCAGCCAGTAAGGTGCCTGCGCAGATCAAAAGAAGTTTTCTTTTCATTTACCCCCCTCCAGAAGACGTCTCCGTTCCCTTGCCACATTTTATTTTTGTCGTTCAAGATGTTAGCCCCGCTTAACGTTCCTCTGAGGGGGTTATTGAGAATTTAGTTTACGGATATCGCTTCGACCACCTGACCCTTAAAGCATAAGGCATATGTCTTATTGACTCATTTTTCTTATAAATAACAGAAAGTTAAATTAATTCAGGCAGCAATTTTATTCTATCCGGGCAGAATATATCCATTAAACTGTGACAGTGATCACAATATATCGTCGACACATTAACAACAAAATTAATAAAACTTAAAAAGGAGTTGTATCCCCCTACACTTTGCGTCAATTTATGTGCCGAATAATTTCCCGCATCGTAATAAAAAATTTATATGTATCGATGCGGGCTACATCTGAAGCGCATAGAGGGTCTTTTTTCGTGGCAAGTGCAAACAAACTCACACTCTTCATCGTGATATTCATGCTGGCGGGTATTCTTTCAGGGGCAGCAATTCATGAGTATGCATCTGCGGATGCCATCACAGCCTGGTCGGATAATATTACCCTTCTGACCGATATTTTCCTCCGTCTAATCAAAATGGTCATTGCACCGTTGGTCTTCAGCACGCTCACCGTCGGCATTATGAAGCTGGGCGAAACCTCCACCATTGGCCGCGTTGGCGGCAAAGCGATGGTGTGGTTTATCAGCTCATCCGTGCTCTCAATTCTGGTTGGCCTGTTCATCGTCACGCTGGAGCATCCGGGAAGCGGTCTGAACCTGACGGTTCCGACAGAAGCGGTAGATACCGGCCTGGCCGTTGGCGGCATGACGCTGAAAGCGTTCCTGTCGCACACCATTCCGACCAGTATCGCGGGGGCGATGTCGAACAATGAGATCCTGCAGATTGTGGTGTTCTCGATGTTCTTCGGCATCGGCGGCGCGTCGCTGGGGCAAAAATTCAACGCGCCGCTGGTGGCCGCGCTGGATGTGGTTTCCCATATCATGCTGAAGGTAACGGGTTACGTAATGTACGTTGCTCCGCTGGCCATTTTCGCGGCGATTTCATCCGTCATTGCCACGCAGGGTCTGGGCATTCTGCTGAACTACGCCTCCTTTATTGGCGGCTACTATGTTGCCATTCTTCTCACCTGCATGGTGCTGCTGGCCGTGGGCTACATGGTGCTGAAAAAAGAGGTGTTTCGCCTGGTCAGCATGCTGAAAGACCCGGTCCTGGTGGCGTTTACCACCAGCAGCTCTGAAGCCGCCTACCCGAAAACGCTGGAGCAGCTGGAGCGCTTTGGCTGCTCGCGCAACATCGCCTCTTTCGTTCTGCCGATTGGCTACTCCTTCAACCTGGTGGGTTCGATGGTGTACTGCTCTTTCGCCTCGATGTTTATCGCTCAGGCGTACAACATTCACCTGAGCTTCTCTGAAGTGACGGTGCTGATGCTGACTCTGATGCTGGCGTCGAAAGGGATTGCGGGCGTGCCTCGTTCATCCCTGGTAGTGCTGGCAGCAACCATTCCAAGCTTTAACATTCCGGTGGCGGGTATTCTGCTGCTGATGGGGATCGACCACTTCCTGGATATGGGCCGTTCCGCAATTAACGTGCTGGGGAATGGGATCGCGACCGCGATGCTGTCGCAGAATGAAGGCGCGCGGGAAGCTGAAGCTGAACTGGTAAAGCAGGAAGCGTAAGGTGAAAAAAAGGGTGAGGCCTGATGCCCTCACCCCAGCCCTCTCCCACAGGGAGAGGGTGCAAACACAAAAACGGCAACCTGGGTTGCCGTTTTGCATTTACCTACGCTACGTGACTCGCGGCGATATCCAGCAGCGCCATCTCATCGCTGTTCAGCAACTTCTCAATGTTCACCAGGATCAGCATACGCTCGCCGAGCGCGCCCAGGCCGGTCAGGTATTCGGTCGACAGCGTGACCGCAAACTCCGGCGCAGGACGAATTTGGTCAGAGGTCAGGGAAAGCACATCAGATACGCCGTCCACCACGATACCTACCACGCGCTGCCCCAGATTCAGAACGATCACCACGGTGTTGTCGTCGTAGTCAACGTCGCCCTGGCTGAACTTCACGCGCAGGTCCACGATTGGCACAATGACGCCACGCAGGTTGGTGACACCTTTAATAAAAGCAGGCGTGTTAGCGATGCGGGTAACCTGGTCGTAACCACGGATTTCCTGCACTTTCAGGATATCGATGCCGTACTCCTCATCGCCTAAAGTGAATACCAGGAATTCCTGCCCTGATGGCTCGCCCGCCAGTTTCGTTACATTACTCATACCGGTCATGTTATTACCTTCTACTTAATCAGGCGGCTGTGTACGCCACACGTTGTTCACGATTTAAACCCTGAAGCGCCGACACATCGACGATCAGCGCCACGCTACCATCACCCAGAATGGTGGCGGCAGAAATACCCGGCACTTTGCGGTAGTTGCTTTCGAGGTTCTTCACTACCACCTGGTGCTGACCAATCAGTTGATCGACCAGCAGCGCGTAGCGACGGCCCGCGCTTTGCAGGATCACAACGATGCCCTGCGTGGCCTCTGTCTTCGCCCCGTCCACTTCGAACACTTTCCACAGTTCCACCAGCGGCAGGTATTCACCGCGCACTTCGAGGACGCGCTCGCCGCCCGCCAGCGGATGCAGATCTTCTTCACGCGGCTGCAGGGATTCCATCACGGCGTTCAGCGGCAGGATAAAGACTTCGTCCGCCACTTTGACAGACATGCCGTCGAGGATCGCCAGCGTCAGCGGCAGCAGAATGCGAATGGTGGTGCCGGAACCCTGTTTAGACTGGATCTCAACGTGGCCGCCCATCTCCTGGATGTTACGTTTCACCACGTCCATGCCTACGCCGCGCCCGGAGACGTCGGTCACCTGCTCTGCGGTAGAGAAGCCCGGCGCGAAGATGAGCATGCCCACTTCTTCGTCGGTCATGTTTTCATTGACCGCCATTCCCTGCGAAATCGCTTTTGCCAGGATGCGCTCGCGGTTAAGACCCGCGCCGTCGTCGGTCACTTCGATGCAGATGTTTCCGCCCTGGTGTTCCGCGGAGAGGATCAGGTTGCCGACCGGGGATTTACCGGCGGCAATGCGGTTTTCCGGCAGTTCGATACCGTGGTCGAGACTGTTACGCACCAGGTGCGTTAACGGGTCGATAATGCGCTCGATCAGGCTCTTATCCAGTTCGGTTGAGCTGCCCATCAGGGTCAGTTCAATCTGTTTATTCAGCTTGCTGGCAAGGTCGCGGACCAGACGCGGGAAGCGGCTGAAGACATATTCCATCGGCATCATACGGATGGACATGACCGATTCCTGCAGGTCGCGGGCGTTACGCTGCAGCTGGCCCATGCTGGTGATCAGATCGCCGTGCGTGACCGGGTCCAGTTCGTTAGAACGCTGGGCCAGCATCGACTGGGTAATCACCAGTTCACCCACCAGGTTAATCAGCTGGTCGACCTTCTCAACGGCAACGCGGATACTGGTTGACTCGCTGGAGCGCGCGGCAGGCTTTTCACCACGGCCAGGTGCCGCGGCCTCTTTTGGCACGGCCTTCAGCGCCGGAGCCGCAGGAGCCACAGCCGGTGCGGCGGCCTGAGCGACAGAGGCCACCTCTTCCGCAGCGGCAGGGACGTCAACCGCAGCCGTTTCGGTTTCGAAGGCGATCTGGTCAGCTTCGATAACAAAGCACAGTACCGCCACGATATCGTCCTGGCCAATACCGTCATCAAGCGTCGCGGCAAGGCTGTCTTTGCCTTTTACCACGTTGCTTAATTTCGCCAGGTTACCCAGCTCTTCTTCCAGCAGGTTAACTTCATTCTCTTTGAGACGTGACAGCACAACGCGCAGTTTGCCCGCTTGTGCAGCGGCTGGCGCGGCCTCGTCGGCAGCAACCGCATCGACAACGCTCAGTTTCGCCGCAGGGACAACGGCTGCTGCGACCTCACCTTTTGCTTCCAGGGCGAGCTGGCGCAGCGCGTTACAGATGTATTCAAAGCTGGCGGCATCAGGCTCTGCCGAACTTTTATAGGCGTCGAGCTGTTCCTGCATAATATCTTTGGTTTCCAAAAACAGGTTGATAATGTCGGTATTGAGCTGCATCTCACCGCGTCGTGCTTCATCAAGCAGGTTTTCCATTAAATGGGTCGTTTCCTGCAGGATGGTAAATCCAAAGGTTCCGGCTCCGCCTTTAATAGAGTGCGCCGCACGGAAGATGGCATTGAGCTGCTCGGAGTCCGGTGCTTCGGGCACCAAATCGAGCAAGTGTTGCTCCATATCGGCCAACAATTCGTCGGCTTCATCAAAGAATGTCTGGTAAAAATCGCTAATATCCATGCTCACGCTATCACCTCGGATTGGCTGGTGGCGATGTTGGAACGGCAGCCGAAGGAACGGCCCCAGGCTGTTTTAAATCGTCCAGTGACTCATTCTGACTTTCGGCGTTTTCATGCAGGATGGCCTGCTCCGCCTGCTGGTTCAGCACTAAAAGACTGATACGACGGTTGATGGCATCATCCGGCCCGCGGTCGGAAACGCGCATGGTTGCGGCCATGCCGACTACGCGCAGTACCTTGCCATCATCAAGCCCACCTGCCACCAGCTCGCGACGCGAGGCGTTGGCACGATCGGCAGAAAGCTCCCAGTTGCTGTATCCCTTCTCCCCACTGGCGTACGGGAAATCATCCGTGTGTCCTGACAGGCTGATTCGGTTAGGAATGCCGTTCAGCACCGGTGCAATGGCACGCAGAATGTCGCGCATGTACGGTTCGACTTCCGCACTCCCGGTTTTAAACATTGGGCGGTTCTGGCTGTCGATAATCTGAATACGCAGCCCTTCCTGCACCAGGTCAATCTTCAGATGCGGGCGCAGCGCGCGCAGCTTCGGATCCGCCTCAATCAGCTGATCGAGATCGCCACGCAGTTTCTTCAGACGCGCCTGCTCCATCTTTCTTTTCAGCTCGTCGATGTTCGGCTCTTTTTTCACCTCACCCTTCTGCTGGGTGTAATCATCGCCGCCGCCCGGGATCGGGCTTTCGCTGTTAGAGATACGCGGCCCACCGGCCACCGCCGTTGCCAGCGGCGTACGGAAATATTCGGCAATCTGGATCAGTTCTTTTGGGCTGGAGATGGAGATCAGCCACATCACCAGAAAGAACGCCATCATTGCGGTCATAAAGTCGGCGTACGCAATTTTCCACGAGCCGTGCGCGCCATGCCCGCCGCCCTTGTGCTTGCGTTTTTTTACGATGACGATTGGATGGGACTGGTTTTTCATGCGTCCTCAGTTGTCGTCTGTTGGTTTGGGTTTTTCACCGCACGCACGTGTTCTTCAAGCTCGATAAACGACGGACGCTCGCTGGAGTAAAGCGTTTTACGGCCAAACTCAACCGCGATCGGTGGCGCGTAACCGTTGAGGTTAGAGAGCAGCGTGATCTTCACGCACTGCATCATTTTGGTGGTTTCCGCGCTCTTCTGGCGCAGAACGCTCGCCAGCGGAGAGATGAAGCCGTACGCCAGCAAAATACCGAGGAAAGTCCCCACCATCGCGTGGGCAATCAGCGCGCCCAGCTCGGCTGCCGGACGGTCCGCCGAGGCCAGGGCGTGAACCACGCCCATTACCGCGGCAACGATACCGAATGCCGGAAGCGAGTCGCCGACCAGCGCCAGGCTGTTGGCCGGCACTTCAGATTCGCTTTCGTGGGTTTCAATCTCTTCGTCCATCAGCGCTTCGATTTCGAAGGTATTCATGTTGCCGCTGATGATGAGTCGCAGATAGTCGACGATGAAATCCAGCATCATGGCGTCAGCAAGAATTCGCGGATAGCTGGCAAAAATTTCGCTTTCTTTCGGGTTTTCAATATCCCGTTCAAGCGAGAACATGCCCTGCTGACGCGACTTCGCCATCAGGCGATAGAGCAGTGCCAGCAGATCCATATACATACTTTTGGTGTATTTCGAGCGACGGAACAGCAACGGAATCGCTTTCAGCGTGCCCTTGATCGATTTACCGTTGTTACCAACGATAAAAGCCCCTACCCCTGCGCCGCCGATGATAATAAGTTCAGCCGGTTGATAGAGTGCTCCAAGGTGCCCGCCGGTCATCATGTAACCGCCGAAAACTGTACCGAGAACTACCAGGTAACCTAATAAGATAAGCACGACATCATCCTTCCGCTAGTGACTATGGCAAGGACGTCCAGCTCGCAGCGTTTACCGTTTACGGGGTAAAAAAAAGCAGCGGTAATTGCTTACCGCTGCTGGAATCTTTCCCACACGTTCGGGTTAAACAGCTTGTTCGATCTGTTCATCCAGCAGTTGTGGAATAATATCGGCAGCATCCCGGGAAAGTTTACGTCTTTTTACTGCGCGGGATGGAGGCTGACATAAACTACAGGCGAAGCTGCCTGCAGGCTGATGAGCATGGGTAATAAAATTGCCGTCGCAGCAGTTGCAGCGCGACAGTTCAAGCATTCCGCTCTCAACAAAACGCACCAGCGTCCATGCGCGGGTCAGCGCCAGCAGAGGGCCTTCTTCCTGCTGTGGGCATTGTTCAAGGTAAAGTTTGTACGCTTTGATCACGGCGTCAACGCCGCTACACAAACCGGTTTTGAGAAGATACTGCCAGGCATTACAGAACATGGAAGCATGAATATTCTGCTCCCACGTCATAAACCAGTCGGTAGAAAACGGCAGCATGCCTTTCGGCGGGGGACTACCACGTAACTCTTTGTACAGCTTGATGAGACGACCACGGCTCAGCTGAGTCTCGCTTTCCAGCATTTGTAAACGAGCACCCAGCGTAATCAGCTCCATGGCCAACTGTATGTCACGCGCTTCCTGAACAATGCTTTTCTCGCTCATTGCTAGGCCCTTTTCTTACGGGCTGCGTCATCAGGCTGGCTGATTTCGTTAAGCAAGCGAGTGGAAAGAAGAATACCGGTATGGATCTGTTGGAGATCGTCCACACGGGATTCCTGCGTCAGACGCGTTATTGTCTGCGAATCATCGAAACGGAACTGGCAAACCAGTTGATTCGTTTCAGCCAGTTTAACCATCTGCGGGAGGGTTAAGCCGCCCAGCATGGTTGCCATTTCTTCGTTAATACCCAGACGAAACATCGCGGACGCCTTGTCCTGACTAATCAAACGCTGCGCGAGCAGTAAATACGACAAATTGATGTCATAGATATGTTTTAGCAACTCGGATGTATGCATTGTTCCCATCCCGAATAACCAACTATTATTTTTATGCGGAAAGACCGCACCCCGTGATGTCGCCGGGAAATCACCCGGTATAAAAAAGAAAAGGCTAAATGCATAGTTGAATTTAGGTTTGTATTCACTGAAACCGTAAGAGAGAAACCGCGAATGCGTCTCTTACATGATTTATCATTTCTTACAAATAACTAAGATTTTTCCTAATTCGACGCAAACTCTACTCGTCAGTTTTGACACATACAATCCAGCCACCCTCAAATTTAAAAAAAATGTGATCCACGTCACACAATTTAAGTGAATATGACCCATAAATCCATCAGTATGACTTGTAATTTGTTCAATATTTAGACAATCAGTACTGTTTTGTATTCTTAATTGACGAATACTCATGCAGAAGGGTGATCCGAACTGGCATGCAACGTGCTTTTCCTGCCGTAAGCGCCGCGCGGAAACATTTACATCAGGCCCCTCTCCTGGAAACATTTTTCTTACCGTGAAAAAACATATAGTTATGCAGCTAGTACAAAAAAGTTGTTTCAGGGAGTGATCATTCGAAATGAGTTTGTAACGCATCAAAACGATTTAACAGTCAAAGCGTGGATTTGTGTGATTTACGTTAAGTTGTTAATTTTTTTCATTTAGGCGCATTTTTCAGTTATTCTTCTTATAAGAATAATTAATGAATAATTATGATAAGCTTCACACTAATGTCGTAATCTGCTCTTGCAGAACCGGAGATTTCGCGGTAAAGGTGGTTAAACGCTGTCTTTCAGACATCCAAGGAGTGCGCCATGAGTTACTCCCATCTTCTTGTTTCCGTTGCAGTTTCCCCCGAAAGCCATCAGCTCGTCGCCCGGGCAGTTTCCATTGCCAGACCCCACAATGCCCGCATCAGCCTCATCACGCTCGCTGCCGAGCCGGAGATGTATAATCAGCTGGCCGCCCCCATGCTGGAGGATATTCGCGAGGTTCTGCAGGAAGAAACGCAGCAATTTCTGCGCGAATTAGTGGAAAAGGCACAATATCCTGTTTATGAGACCGTTATTGCGACCGGGGAACTTAACGCCCATATTCTCGATATGTGTCGTAAACAAAATATTGATTTAGTGATTTGCGGGAACCATAACCACAGCTTTTTATCGCGGGCAGCCTGCGCGGCGAAATCTATTGTCGCGTCGAGCCAGGTCGATGTGCTATTAGTGCCGCTTGGGGGGCATTAACCCCCCAGCAGTAAATCAGGCGAGTTTAGGGAAGGTCGCGATCTTTTTTTGCAGATCGCCTTCATGACTCTGCGGAGCGATATCCCGGAGATCCTGAATAAAACGCGCCTGCCAGTGGTTAATATCGTTCTTCCGGATTGTTTCTATCATGTCAGCATGGCGGGAAATACGTTCCGTGAGCGGCATTGTCAGGGCGCGATTCAGCGCGTTAGCCACGTCATCCCTGTCGTAAGGGTTAACGATGAGCGCCGACGTGAGCTCATTTGCGGCCCCGGCAAACTGGGAAAGCACCAGAACACCCGGGTCGGCAGGGTCCTGGGCAGCCACATACTCTTTCGCCACCAGGTTCATCCCGTCGCGCAGCGGCGTGACTAGCCCAACGTCCGCATAGCGGAAGACCTTCATCAGGATCTTACGGTCAAAGTGTTGATTCAGGTAAAACAGCGGCGTCCAGCCCAGCTGGCCGTAGCGGCCATTAATGCGCCCTGCTTCTGTCTCCAGCTGATGGCGAATATCCTGATAGGCCTGAACCTCACCGCGCGACGTCGGCGCGATCTGGGTATAGCGGATTTTCCCGTGATGCTGCGGGTATTTATCCAGCAGCGTTTCATACGCCAGGAAGCGTTCCGGTAGCCCTTTGGAATAATCAAGACGCTCAACCGAGAAGATATTTTTCACGTGCTTGAGTTCATTCTTAAGCTGCGCCAGCTTCGGCGGCAGCGGGCCGGAAGCCTGCTCCGCGATTTCGTCAGGTTCAATCCCTATTGGATAGACCTCGGTGTGGAAAGTTTTCCCCCACGCCGTATGAGTTTTCCCGCCTTTGGTCACCAGACGCGCTTTGCCTGACACGGAGTCAAGGAACGCGAGGCGGTCATTTTCGGTCTGGAAGCCCAGCAAATCGAAATCACACAGCGCCTCCAGCAGCTCTTCATGCGGCGGCAGCGCGGTAAAAATCTCCGGCGTCGGGAACGGGATGTGCAGGAAGAAGCCAATGCGGTTATTTACCCCCCTCTTTCGCAGCTCGCGCGCGAAGGGCAACAGGTGATAATCGTGGATCCATAAAATATCGTCTTCTTCGATTAATGGCAGCAGTTTATCCGCCAGCAGCGCATTCACGCGCGAGTAGCCTTCGAAGGATTCACGCTGGAATTTGACCAAGTCAAGACGATAGTGAAACGCAGGCCACAGGACGGCATTTGAGAACTGCGAGTAATACTCGTCATAGTCTTTCTCTTTCAATGCAAACGACGCCCACGTAATGTTTCCACGCGTCACCTTTTTGAGCGGTTTCTCTTCTTCACTGATTTCTCCACTCCAGCCAAACCACAGCCCGCCAGCGGCTTTTAAGGCACCTAACACCCCTACCGCCAGGCCACCTGCACTGGCTTTTTTATCGTCAGGCGGTGCGATTCGGTTAGAGACGACGACTAAGCGACCCATAATGGTTTCCCCCTTTGCTTTGCGCTATTTGTTGTTGTTGCTGGTTAGCGATGTCAGATATCCACTGCCAGACGCTGGCGACATCCGCCAGTCGCCATTCGGCAACGGTGTCACCAGGCCCCACCTTGACGGCGATCCCTTCGGCCTGATTCACCACGCGAAACCCGGCCTCGTCGGTCAGGTCATCGCCAATAAATACCGGTGTACGTCCCTTAAATGGCGGTTCCGCCATAAACGCCGCAATAGCAGCACCTTTATTAATCCCCTCAGGTTTTATCTCAACGACGCACTTCCCCGGCTGCAGCGCGAGCTGCGGGTGTGCATCGGCCACGCTGCGAGCAATCGCAAAGACCGCCGCCTCGTGATGCGGTGCCTGCCGATAGTGCAAAGCGAAAGCCATGCCCTTCTCTTCCAGTTCAGTGCCCGGAAGCGACTCAAGCGCCGAGGAGAGTTGAGTGTGTAACGCCTTAATTAAGGTCTCAGGAAGTGATACAACGTGCAGTTGATCATGGATATCGCGGCGCTCCGCTCCGTGTACACCGGCTAGCGGAAAGTGGTAAGGACTGGCGAGCACGTCCAGCTCGGCCATTGAGCGCCCTGAAATCAATGCCAATGCGCCCTCGTTCAGTCTTGAGAGCTGCTGCAAATTCTCTAGCACCGTATCCGGGACGACCACGTCGTCAGGATGCGGCTGGATCCCGGCGAGCGTCCCGTCGAGGTCAAAAAAGAAAGCATATTTTCCGGGCAGTACAGGCGGTGCGGTTAACAAGTCAGCCACCCTTTTCCTCCTTACGGTTTACGAGAGGTAAACGCCTTTACCTCTTTCATAGCCATGTAAGTATAGACAGTGTGACGTGGCTCGCCATTTGACAACCGCCCCGCCAGTATTACTGGCGAGGCGGTTAAGGGGTCAACTATGGTTATAAGTTGAGCAATAAAAGGTGGGAAAAAGGACTAAACGGTACGCTTCGCTTTTTGCTTGTAACGGTCGAAAATCACCGCTGCCAGCAGGATCAGGCCACGCACCACGTACTGCGAGAATGGCGAAATATTCAGCAGGTTCATGGCGTTCTCTACCGTGCCTAAAATCAGGATACCGGCCACCACATATGAGATTTTTCCGATGCCGCCCTTGAGGGAAACTCCCCCTAAAACGCAGGCCGAAATGACGATCAGCTCGTAACCAATAGAGGTCATCGGCTGGCCGCTGGTCATGCGCGACGCAAGAATAATTCCCGCAGCGGCAGAAACCAGCCCTGAGAGCACAAAGATAATAATCTTGGTTCGCACTACCGGCACCCCGGCCAGACGAGCGGCCTCTTCGTTACCGCCAATCGCCAGCGTATTGCGGCCAAAGGTGGTCCGGTTGAGCAGGAAGCCGAACAGGATCAGGCAGGCCACGGTCAGCCAGATTGGCGCAGGCAGACCCAGCCAGTTGGCGTAACCCAGGGTAAAGAAGCGCTCGTCTTCAATCCCCACAGCTTTACCGTCGGAGATGATATAGGCCAGCCCGCGGACAATTTGCATTGTCGCAAGCGTGGTGATCAGGGCGTTAATCTTCAGGCGTGCGATAACAAACCCGTTCACCAGACCGCTGATGACGCCGAGTAGCAGACCGGCCAGAACGCCAATCCACAGGCTCTCCGTCATGTTGATCACCACTGCCGTCGTGACGCCCGCACAGGCAATCACCGACGCTACCGACAGGTCAAAATCGCCGGAGGCCAGACAGAACAGCATCCCGCAGGCCACCATCCCGGACATGGAAATGGCCAGCCCCAGCCCCTTCATATTAATGAAGGTGGCAAAGTTAGGAACAAAGATCGCGCAGGCGAGAAACAGCGCGGCAAAGACCACCAGCATGCCGTACTGATCCCAGATACGTCCAAAACTCAGCGCCGACTTCGACTTCGGCGCTCCGGATGTAGTAACAGAGGACATCATTAACTCCTTACTCAGGCGACAGCCTGGCTGACTTTAGGCATGGCGAGGTTCAACGCCTGTTGTTCATTCGCCTGTTCATGAAGTAATTCACCGGCAATTTCGCCTTCACGCATCACCACAATGCGGTCGGCCACGCCAAGCACCTCCGGCAGATCGCTGGAGGCGAAGAGCACCGCCACGCCGCGTTTTGCCAGCTCATAAATCACGTTATAAATCTCGTGTTTTGCCCCCACATCGATACCGCGCGTCGGCTCGTCGAGCAAAATGACCTTCATATCTTCGGACAGCCAGCGGCCTAAAATCGCCTTCTGCTGGTTTCCGCCTGACAGATTCATGATCAGCTGTTCCGGACCCGGCGTTTTAATATTCAGAGAGCGAATATGGTGGTCGGCATTGCTCGACTCCCAGCCATCGTTTATCAGGCAGCCTGCGCGAATAAACTTGCGGCGGGCGGAAATATTGATGTTGTCGCGTACCGAATGCACCGGAATAATCCCCTCGGCTTTACGGTCTTCCGGGCAGAGCATCATGCCCGCCCCGATCGCGTGGGCCGGTTTCTGGATATCGACCCGTTCACCATCAATAGAAACTTGCCCATCGGTAATGCGGGTACCACCGAACAGGCCTTTCATTAATTCACTGCGCCCCGCCCCCACCAGACCAAACAGGCCGACAATTTCGCCGCTGCGAACGGATAACGAAATCGGCGTGCGCACGCCCGGCGCTTTGACGCTGTCCAGGCGCAGGCGTTCAGGGCCATACTGACGCGGCTGCCAGTGATAAATATCACCCAGCTCGCGTCCGACCATCGCCTGAACAAGCTGGTCATGGTTAACCTGCTGCATGTCGGTAAAGGTGCGCACATAGCGCCCATCTTTAAAGACGGTGATGGCGTCGCTCAGGGCAAATATCTCTTCCATGCGGTGCGAGACATACAAAATCGTACGGCCTTCCTGACGCAATTCGCGGATCACGCGGAACAGATTTTCTATTTCACGCGCAGAGAGCGAACTGGTGGGCTCATCGAAGGCGATAATTCTGGCGTTACGCGCCAGCGCCTTGGCAATTTCAACCATCTGCCACTGGCCGATGGAGAGATATTTCAGCGGCGTCTGGGGATCGACGTCCAGACCAAGATGTTTAAGCTGCAGCCCCGCTTCATAATTAAGTAGCGAACGATTTACCACGCCGCCTTTGTGCGGGAGCTGTCCTAAATAGATGTTTTCCGCCACGGTCATCTCAGGAATGAGGTGCAGCTCCTGATAGATGATCGCAACCCCGGCATTGAGCGCCGCCGTGGTATCGGCAAACGCCACCTCTTCGCCGCGAATGGCCAGCGTGCCGGTCGTAGGCGCATAGTTGCCGCTGAGGATCTTCAACAGCGTGGATTTCCCCGCGCCGTTTTCCCCCATCAGGGCGTGAACCTGGCCGGCATAGCAGTCGAAGCTGATATCGGTCAGCGCGTTAACACCGGGGAAAGTTTTCCCGATGCCGCGAAAAGAGAGATACGGATCAGACTGTCGCATAACGTCTCCGTGATTCCTGTAGTGTGTACGTCTGGCCCCTCACGAAGCGTGAGGGGCACAATCACCGCGTATTACTTACCGCCCAGCCCTTTTTTCGCCAGCTCCTCTTTGAAGTTGTCGCGGGTAATCAGCACCACGTCGGTCACTTCGGTAAATTTCGGCGGTTCGGCCCCTTTGGTTACCCAGTTGTAGAGCATCTCACTGGATTTGTAGCCGTGAACGTCCGGGCTCGGCAGCAGAGAACCGTAGAAGCCAGTAGCCTGCGCTTTGGACAGCTCGCTGACGGCGTCAACGCCGTTGATGCCAATCCCGATCACGTCAGGCGCCTTGAAGCCCTGGCCTTCCGTCGCGCGTACCCCGCCCAGCACGGTGTTGTCGTTCATGCCGACCACCAGCCAGTGTTTGACCTCCGGATGCTGGACCAGCATAGAGTTCGCGGCGTCGAAAGCGCCCGGGATATCGTTGGATTTGGTTGGGACTTTATAGATCTGTTTTTCCGGGAAGCCGGCCGCTTTCAGCGCATCCATTGAACCGGTAGTACGACGACGGGCGGTGTCCAGCTCGTCAGCCGTGATAGCCATTACCGCGGTCTCTTTGACATCCCAGCCGCGCTTTTGCATCTCTTTATAGAGTTCCTGGCCCTGGCGCTCGCCGATTTTGGTCGCCGCCATCATGACCAGCGGGACGGTGTCCATCGGCTTGCCTTTGGCGTTAACGAACTGATCGTCAACCGCGATGACCTTCATATCGTAACCGCGCGCTTTCGCCGCGATTGCCGACCCCAGCTTTGGATCCGGGGTACAGATAACGAAACCTTTTGCACCGCTGGCCGCCAGGCTGTCGATGGCGTTCAGGGTTTTTTCGCCGTCAGGCACGGCGATTTTAATGACTTCAAAACCTAAATCTTTCCCGGCTTTATCTGCGAATTTCCACTCAGTCTGGAACCAGGGCTCTTCGGGCTGTTTTACCAAAAAACCGAGTTTTAAATTCTCAGCGATAGCGGATTGTGACATAACGGCAGCCAGACCGATGGCCGCCAGCGCTTTAGTAAATTTGTGCATGGTAAACTCCAGCTTTAGCATTCTTTTCTGTAGGGAATAAGTGCGTGCTTCTTATTTAATCGGACTTAAAACAAGGCATTAGCGCTTACCTCGTCATAAGCGTTATTGCTGGTGATAGTTTTAGCGGGAAATTAATCATCCATAAGAGAGCCCCATCACACCGCAGAATTACAGTAATTGCGTACATAAATTCAGCGAAAAATGACATAAAAAAGGCGGGATTTGTCAGACAAATAGAAAGGGGTTAAGCAGAATTATCCATAAGATTAGCCAAGATATCCCTGATGCCCCTCAGCGGGCAAAACGCAACTGGCGTTAAAGGGGTTCAACATGTTTTTCATCAAGGATGTACAACGCACCTGTAAAAACGTTATTTCGCAGAAATTGATTTAGCGCAATTTTATTGGCACATCATATATTCGAAACGATTAAACCGTATTTCTCTTTTTCTCGGAGTAATATTCCAACTTAATATTTCAGAAAGAGTAACAGTGTGCCTTAACGGTAAAAACCCTTAATTATTAGCTTATTAAGTCACATTCAATTCATGGCGAGCTAATTGTATTTATGTACTATATTAAACTTTGTAATGTATGGTAAATACAGCCTGATTAAGAGTTTTCTTAGACTCAAGACAAGGGTATGCTTATTTATATCGAACACAGGAAGTGAATTTCGGTCGACTTCGGTCACGGCAGAATGTCTATTTCTGCTCTTTTCTTCGTATTTGCCTGGCGCTCAGGTTAAGCAACGGACATCACGTCCCACAGTCAATAAGGATATGAGTATGGCTACCCAAACGATGATGCAAAAACTTAACGCGCAGATGAACCTTGAGTTCTACGCCTCGAACCTGCACCTTCACTTAAGTGCGTGGTGTGCCGAGAATAGTCTTACGGGGTCTGCTACATTCTTTCGCTCGCAGGCGCAAAGTAACGTCACCCATATGATGCGTGTCTTCAATTTTCTGAAAGCCGCAGGGGCAAATCCTGTCGTTAAAGCCCTTGATGGGATCAACGAAAACTACTCCTGCCTGGAAGAACTGTTTCAGAAAACGCTTGAAGAGTACGAGCAACGTTGCAGTACGCTCAGCAAACTGGCCGATGAAGCCAAAGCGCAGCAGGACATTACGACGCTCAAATTCTTACGTGATATGGACAAAGAGCAGCAGCAGGATGGCATGCTGCTGAAGACGCTGGCGGATGAGATCCATAATGCGCAGCAGGCGGGTTTATGTCCTGAGCAAACCGACCGTCATCTGCTCGACATTGTGGCGGTGCAGCACCACTGAGGTTTGGCCTGCTTCCGTCCCGGGGAGCAGGCCCCCATCCCATCTCCAACCTTCTGCTTTTCCTGAAATTTAACAAATCAGATCTGGCTCCCAATGATTAACCACACAACGTGTGATGATTTATTTAGTTACATAATCATTGACGAGGGAGCATCATGATCACCATTGAGTTTGTTGTCATTCTCCTCTGCCTGCTGACGGGTACGCGTTTCGGCGGTATGGGGCTTGGGTTAATCAGCGGCATTGGTCTTTTTATTTTATGTTTTGTCTTTGGTCTGCAACCGGGTAAACCGCCGGTTGACGTTATGCTGACCATCCTTGCGGTGATAGGCTGTGCGGCTACGCTGCAGACTGCGGGCGGCCTCAACGTCATGATGCAGTTTGCTGAACGCCTGCTGCGCAAACACCCGCAGCACATCACCCTGCTCGCCCCTTTCACCACCTGGATGCTGACCTTTCTGTGCGGCACCGGGCATGTGGTCTACACCATGTTCCCCATCATTGCGGATATCGCCCTGAAAAAAGGGATCCGCCCGGAGCGCCCCATGGCCGTGGCATCGGTGGCATCACAGATGGCGATTACGGCATCCCCCGTTTCCGTTGCCGTTGTGTCGCTGGTGTCCATCCTGGCGGCCCAGCATGGGATCGGCCACGCGTGGGGGATCCTGGAAATTCTCGCCGTGTCGGTTCCCGCTTCGCTTTTCGGCGTAGCCATTGCGGCCCTGTGGAGCTTACGCCGTGGGAAAGATCTGGCTGACGACATAGAGTTTCAGGAAAAGCTGAAAGATCCTAAGCAGCGCGAGTTTATCTACGGCGGTACGGAGACGTTAATGAATCAGCGTTTCCCTAAACAGGCCTACTGGTCCACGTGGATTTTCTTTGCCGGTATTGCCGTGGTCGTTTTGCTGGGGGCATTCCCGGAACTGCGCCCCGCCTTTGAAGTGAAAGGCAAAATGACGGCGCTGTCGATGAACCTTGTCATTCAGATGATGATGCTAATTGCGGGCGCCGTGATGCTGATGGCCTGTAAGGTTAATGCGTCGGCGATTTCCAACGGCGCGGTGTTCAAGGCCGGTATGGTCGCGATCTTCTCGGTGTTCGGCGTGGCGTGGATGAGCGATACCTTTTTCCAGGCGCATCTCGACGAGTTAAAGCTGGCGCTGGAAGGCGTGGTGAAGAGCCACCCGTGGACGTATGCCATTGTGCTGTTTCTGGTGTCAAAACTGGTGAACAGCCAGGCGGCTGCGCTGACGGCCGTTGCGCCAATGGGCCTCATGCTGGGCATCGACCCGAAAATGCTGATCGCCTTTTTCCCGGCGTCCTACGGCTATTTTGTCCTGCCGACCTATCCCAGTGATTTGGCCTGCATCGGCTTTGACCGTTCAGGCACCACCCGCATCGGCAAATTTATCATCAACCACAGCTTTATTCTGCCTGGGCTGATTGGAGTAAGCTGCGCGTGCGCGGCGAGCTACCTGCTGGTCCAGACGTTCTTTTAACAGCATCAAAGGGCGACACGTGCCGTCGCCCCTTTCCCTGCTTTAGTGGGACTCACCCTGCGGCGTGAATCGCAGCTCAATCAGCGCGATGGCTTTCTGGATCGCACGAAGCGTAACCGGGTCAGCGGCAGCAGGATGGCTGGCGAAATCGATATTTTTCAGCTGCGTAGACATCTTCTCGCGCACTTCAACCGGCGCAATCACGTCCAGAACATCAAGGATTTGTTTGATAACCAGCTGACAGGCGACAACGTCAGAGACCAGTTCCTGATCGGCGCTCAGGTTTTGTGACATGGGTTTTCTCCTTATTTAAAGGCCGCCATAGTAGCAAAACACGCCCCCTGACATCTTCCCTTCATCGCCTGCAGGTACAAAAAAACCCGCCGAAGCAGGTTTTTTTATCAGAACATGGCGCCTGGCGGCACGTCTTTGAACGTGCGGCAGTAATTGGCCCACATGCTTTTCAGGATTTTGCGCAGTTTCACGATGATGCTCCATTAACTTGTTATACAACTTTATTGTCAACGTGCTTATAATATGACCACCATCACAAAAATCAATCTTTTTGTGATACTCATCACATTTTTATCAGGATTTGGCCTGATAGCGCTCCCCTCTCACCCGTTGCGAAGAGTGAGGGCAGATTGTCCGGCTATTCCAGGCATTGCAGCGGGCATCTGCGGGTACGATAAGGTATTTCCATCCACTCAGAGCGAACCATGAAAAGAGTCATTGTAGCCGGCACAATCCTGCTGCTCGCGGGGTGTAGTATCAACCGCCAGGCTGAAGTCAGCAGCCGCGACGCGCCGAACGGCATCGTCCGCCTCGACTACGGCCAGGCAGCGCTGCAAAATGCGTATTCCGATGAGTATGTTAATAACGGCACTGCGGCAAAAGCGTGTCAGAGCATGGGGTATGCCACTGCCTCAGCCTATGGTCAGCCCATTAAAACCTGCACCCTGACGAGCGGCTCTTTGTGCCTGAACGAGAGCGTGACTATCCAGTATAAATGTATGGGTTACGCCGTTAACCCTAAGACAAATAATCCCTGGTATTAATCAACGCTGCCAGCGTTTGCTGGCAGTTTATTTCATTACGAACAAAAACAATTCTCATTAATAAATTATAAAAATCGCCAATGCGTTTTATTCCCATTCGTATTTTAAATAAATAAAATAAAAAATTTACGTTTTGCAAATAATTAAATAACAAATTATAGTGTCGCTCATTGTGAACCAGAAATAATAATCCGGAGCGTCACCATGCTGAAAACTGAAATGATCGACAAGCTCAACGCACAAATGAACCTTGAGCTTTTTTCATCCCTGCTCTACCAGCAGATGAGCGCCTGGTGCAACTATCACAGCTTCGAAGGTGCGGCCGCGTTTTTGCGTCGTCACGCTCAGGAAGAGATGACCCACATGCAGCGTCTGTTTGATTATCTTACGGATACGGGCAGCCTGCCGCGCATTGAAACCGTGGCTTCACCTTTTGCTGAGTATAATTCTCTTGATGAACTGTTCCGCGCCACCTACGAGCACGAGCAGCTGATCACGCAGAAAATTAACGAACTGGTTCATGCCGCGATGACCAGCCAGGATTATCCAACCTTTAATTTCCTGCAGTGGTACGTCGCTGAGCAACACGAAGAAGAGAAGCTGTTTAAATCCGTGCTGGATAAATTATCTCTGGTGGGGAAATCCGGCGAAGGTCTTTACTTTATCGATAAAGAACTCTCCACTCTTGATACGCAGAATTAATTTCAGCGCGGTGCCGGTTTCCGGCACCGCGTTAATTTACATACACCCCGCACAGCTGGTGCAACGCCAGTCATGGGGATTCACGGCCTGGTAAAAATAGCGGTAGCTGGACGTCTCCAGCGGAATACCCGCCTCGAAGAACATATCCGTTAACCAGTCGACATTCTCAACGATCCACTCATCTTCCTGTAAGCCTTGTGCAAAGGTTTCATCTTCAGGATCGATAACCGAATAGATTGCCCAGGTGCCCATATCCTTTTCGCGACGGGACTCGGGAAGGTTCAGGGGCTGATTCTGCCAGCTGATTATCCAGTGACCATGGCACAACAGGTTACCTCCCCGGCTCCATGCCGCGGTAAAGGGATTCTCCCCTGCCATAAGACCCTCACTTAATTTGATAATTTGTATTTATTGTTTACGTTACGCCGGAATGTCGCGTAGCAGTATTGCCCTTATGAGGTAGGCACAGGCCTGGGTCATTAATACGTAAATAATTTTTTACACCACTTGTAACGGTGATTTGACGAGTAACGGCTTTTCCCTTACTCTGCGCCGCAGATTTTGTCGCGGTTAAGAAGCGTTGTAGAGGAAAGCGTGAAAAACAGAACTCTGGGAAGTATTTTTATCGTCGCCGGAACGACAATTGGCGCAGGAATGCTGGCAATGCCTCTGGCAGCCGCGGGCGTGGGATTTGGCATGACCCTGCTGCTGCTGGGAACGCTCTGGGCGCTGATGTGTTACACCGCCCTGTTGCTGCTTGAGGTTTACCAGCACGTATCCGCCGACACCGGTCTGGGTTCGCTTGCGGCGCGCTATCTCGGACGCTACGGCCAGTGGATAACCGGCTTTAGCATGATGTTCCTGATGTACGCCCTGACCGCCGCCTATATCAGCGGCGCCGGGGAGCTCATCGCCTCCAGCGTCAACGACTGGTTTGGCTCTGACATTACCCCGGCGACGGGGGCTATCTTATTTGCGCTCATCGGCGGCGGCGTGGTCTGCGTGGGGACATCGCTGGTCGATCTGTTTAACCGCTTTCTGTTCAGCGCCAAAATTCTCTTCCTGATTATCATGCTGGTGCTGCTGGCCCCGCACGTGCACAAGATCAACCTACTGACGCTGCCGCTGGAAAAAGGGCTGGCGCTTTCCGCGATCCCGGTCATTTTCACCTCGTTTGGCTTCCACGGCAGCGTGCCGAGCATCGTCAGCTATATGAACGGCGATATCCGCAAGCTGCGCCGCGTCTTTGTTATCGGCAGCGCGATCCCGCTGATCGCCTATATTTTCTGGCAGTTGGTGACGCTGGGCAGCATTGACTCTTCGACCTTTATTGGGCTGATGGCGCAACACGCTGGCCTGAACGGTTTTCTGCTGGCACTGCGCGAGGTTGTTACCTCCCCGCATGTGGAGCTGGCGGTACACCTGTTTGCCGACCTGGCGCTGGCAACCTCGTTCCTGGGCGTGGCGCTCGGCCTGTTTGATTACCTCGCCGACCTGTTCCAGCGTCGCAATACCGTAGCCGGACGGTTACAGACGGGGGCGATCACCTTCCTGCCGCCGCTGGGTTTTGCGCTGTTTTACCCGCGCGGGTTTGTGATGGCGCTGGGGTATGCGGGGGTGGCGCTCTCTATCCTGGCCCTGTTGCTCCCTTCCCTGCTGGCATGGAAGAGCCGCCAGCAGCATCCGCAGCAGGGTTACCGCGTGGCGGGGGGAAAACCGCTGCTGTGCGTTGTGTTTGGCTGTGGGGTGGTGATTATTCTGGTGCAGGTGTTGATTGCAGCCGGGATGCTGCCGGAAGTGGGTTAAATAAAAAAGGGGCTATCATCAGCCCCTTTTTTTATCAGTGCAAACAGCAGCTCTTAAACTTCTTCCCGCTGCCGCAAGGACACGGATCGTTACGTCCGACCTTCGTGCCGTTCACCGTCGGCTTCTTCACTTCCGGCTGCTGCGGATTGTTTACCCAGTATTGATATAAACGCAGTGCCGCAGGCTGGATACGTTCGATGCTGGCGATATATTCCTCTTCGGACAGTTCATCCAGCTTTTCGCTGTTCTCTTCCGTCCCGTGCAGCGCAATCACGTCAAGATCGGCCTTCAGGGCTTCCGGCAAGGCTGACCAGTCCGTCAGCGCCACGCCGCGCATGTAGCCATAACACCACTCTTCCACCACGGTATAGCTCTCACCGTCCACGTCGTTATAGCCGAACATAGGTTCAAACTGATCCGGGTACTCGCTCAGGCGCTCGGCAATATCGTTCATGTGCTTAAAGCAGAGATCGATAAAACGGTTCATTTCCCGATCGTTTTTCCAGCGCGGGATATATTTCTCGCCGCCCCACACCGCCACCAGCCAGGCATCTGGCTCAACGACAACAGGACCGGAAAGCACCGCGGTTAGCATGCCGTCCAGTTCGGACACGTCAATCACGGACGCATCATCATGACCGTAAGACATTAACGTCTCTTCAAGCCACGCCATTTCGCTTTCATTCAATGGGCCTTCAGTCATCGCTGACACTCCTGCAAAAGGAAACGATCCTAACACATAACTCACGCCTCTCCGGGCTGAAGTTTAGGTCTTTATTGCTGCAAAAACGTGCAAATCGTGACCTTTGCACAACTTATGGGCTTTATTGTTAACGATATGTGATCTCCGCTGTAATTTCTTCTCCTCCCGCAAGGCGGCATAACGCGGCGCTCTATACTCAGACATGTCACAAGCCCGTCAAAGGGTTAACCATTCTGGCAACGTTTTTGCTTAATGTTCTTCGCGCGACGCTGCGCAGGGATACCTCGCCGTACATGCAGGATGCCGTCTGTATCTTGTTCGTTTAGTGCATTTTGTTCTTGCTCGTGTTTCGGATTGGCTGCGCCGTCGGGCGTTCGGGTTTACGCCGTGGTGCAAAAACCTCTTTGCTAAGGAACATAATAATGTCGCTGAAATTTATCAGAACTCCTCTTTCTCTTGTGTTGGCCGGTTGCCTGGTGACGGCGTTTTCCGCCCGGGCAGATATTGTGATTGGCGTGGCCGGGCCGTTCACGGGTCCCAATGCCACCTATGGCGATCAATACTGGCACGGCGCAACGCAGGCCGCTGAAGACATTAATGCCGCAGGCGGTATTAACGGCGAGAAGATCAAACTGGTTCAGGGGGATGATGCCTGCGAGCCCAAGCAAGCCGTGGCCGTGGCCAACCGTTTAGTTGACCAGGATAAGGTCAACGCCGTGGTCGGCCATTTCTGCTCCTCTTCCACAATGCCCGCCTCCGAGGTGTATAGCGACGCGGGCATTATTGCGATTACCCCCGGCTCAACTAACCCGCTGATCACCGAACGCGGCATGAGCGATATGTTCCGCATGTGCGGCCGCGACGATCAGCAGGGTCAGGTTGCCAGCGACTTCATCATCGACAAGCTGAAAGCCAAGCGCGTGGTGATTATTCACGATAAAGACACCTATGGTCAGGGTCTGGCTGACGCCACCAAAGCGGCGCTGGCGAAACGCGGCGTTCAGGATGTGATGTATGAGGGGTTATCCCGCGGTGAAAAAGACTTTAACGCGCTGGTGACCAAGATCGGCGCGCAAAAACCGGACGTCGTATTCTTCGGTGGCTGTCACCCGGAAGCCGGTCCGCTGGTTCGCCAGATGCGCGAACAGGGCGTGCAGGCGAAATTCTTCTCCGGCGACTGTATTGTCAACGAAGAGATGGTGACCGCCGCGGGTGGCCCGCAATATACCAACGGCATTTACATGACCTTCGGTAAAGACCCGCGCCTCATCCCGGACGGTAAAGCGGTTATCGAGAAATTCCGCGCAGGTAAATTCGAGCCGGAAGGTTACACCCTTTACTCCTATGCCTCCGTCCAGGCCATTGCCGCGGCCTTCAAGGCCACCGGCGGCAAGGACTCCGCCAAAGCCAGCGAGTGGCTGAAAGCCAATTCCGTCGACACGGTGATGGGCAAAAAAGCCTGGGACAGCAAAGGCGATCTGAAAGTGTCTGACTACGTGGTTTATCAGTGGGACGACAAAGGAAAATATAAGGAAGTGCAGTAACGGGACGGAGTCACGCTCAACGTCGGCGGGCCTGCCCGTCGGCGCGTAATAAACATCCGGCTGCGCGCATCGCGCAGCCTATAAAACGAGCGCGCTAAGATGAGTACATTCTTCCTGCAACAATTAATCAATGGCTTAACGCTGGGCTCCGTCTACGGTTTAATCGCCATCGGCTACACCATGGTGTACGGCATTATCGGGATGATCAATTTCGCCCACGGCGAAGTGTATATGATTTCCGCGTATCTCTGCGCCATTGGCCTGGCGCTGCTCTCGTTCTTCGGTCTGCAGTCGTTCCCACTGCTGATCCTCGGGACGCTGGTGTTCACCATTGTAGTAACCGGGGTGTACGGCTGGACCATCGAGCGTATCGCCTACAAGCCGCTGCGCAACTCCACGCGCCTGGCGCCGCTGATCTCCGCCATTGGGATGTCTCTTATTCTGCAAAACTACGCGCAGCTGAGCCAGGGTCCGCGTCAGCAAGGAGTGCCGACCATGCTGGACGGCGTGATTCGCCTGCATCTGGGCGACGGGTTCGTGCAGATAACCTACACCAAAGTGTTTATTCTGGTTGCCTCGTTTGCCGGCATGCTGGTGCTCACCTGGATTATCAACCATACCCGGCTGGGCCGGATGTGCCGCGCGGTACAGCAGGATCGTAAGATGGCCTCCATTCTGGGCATTAACACCGACCGGATTATTTCGCTGGTCTTTGTGATCGGCGCGGCGATGGCCGGTCTGGCGGGGGTGTTGATCACCATGAATTACGGCACCTTTGATTTCTACGTCGGGTTCGTGATCGGCATTAAAGCCTTTACTGCAGCGGTACTCGGCGGCATCGGCTCCCTCCCCGGCGCCATGCTCGGCGGCCTTATCCTGGGCGTGGCGGAAGCCCAGTTCTCGGGCATGGTGAACTCGGACTATAAAGATGTCTTTTCGTTCGGCCTGCTGGTCATGATCCTTATTTTCCGTCCTCAGGGCCTGCTTGGACGCCCGATTGTGGCCAAAGTATGAGGGAGAGAATGATGACATCACACGTTTTTTCACTTAAACGCTGCATGCTGGACGCGATTTTTTCCGGACTGATTGCGCTGATTATTTTCGGCCCCATTGCGGGCGTGGTGCTGGACGGGTACAGCTTTAACTTCGCCGGGCAACGGCTGGCCTGGATGGTTGGCATCGTCATGTTCGGGCGTTTTCTGTTGAGCGTCTTTTTAGGTACCGCCGCGGGCGCCCGTTTCCAGGCGCGCTTCGAAGCCGATAGCGCGGGCGTATATGTCCGGCCACCGGAATATAAAAGCCGCATGCGCTGGATTATTCCTTTGGTAATTGCCCTTGCGATTTGCTTTCCGTTTGTCGCCACTAAATATGTGCTGACCGTCGCCATTCTCGGGCTGATCTACGTGCTTCTCGGTCTGGGGCTGAATATCGTCGTGGGTCTGGCCGGCCTGCTGGATTTGGGATATGTCGCGTTCTACGCAATTGGGGCGTACGGTCTGGCGCTGGGATACCAGTATCTCGGCTTAGGCTTCTGGAGCATGCTGCCGCTGGCGGCAATCATGGCCGCCGCCGCAGGCGCCCTGCTCGGTTTCCCGGTACTGCGCATGCACGGTGACTACCTTGCCATCGTCACCCTCGGGTTCGGGGAGATCATTCGCCTGATACTGAACAACTGGCTGACCTTCACCGGCGGCCCAAACGGCGTCTCGGCCCCTCCCCCCACCTTTTTCGGCCTGGAATTTGGACGACGCGCGAAAGAAGGCGGCGTGCCCTTCCACGAATTTTTCCACCTGACCTACAACCCGAACATGAAGTTTATTTTTATCTACGCGGTGCTGTTCCTGGTGGTGATGCTGGTGCTCTATATCAAGCACCGCCTGACGCGGATGCCGATTGGTCGGGCGTGGGAAGCCCTGCGTGAAGACGAAATTGCCTGCCGCTCGATGGGGCTGAATCATGTTCTGGTTAAGCTCTCCGCCTTTACGCTGGGCGCGTCGACCGCGGGCATTGCCGGGGTGTTCTTCGCCACCTATCAGGGGTTCGTGAATCCCACCTCCTTTACCTTCTTTGAATCGGCGCTGATCCTCGCCATTGTGGTGCTGGGCGGGATGGGCTCGACGCTTGGCGTGGTGCTGGCCGCCTTTGTGCTCACGGTAACGCCGGAACTGCTGCGCAGTTTTGCAGAGTACCGCGTCCTGCTGTTTGGCATGCTCATGGTGGTGATGATGATCTGGCGTCCGCGCGGTTTGATCCGCATTAACCGCAGCGGGTTTGCCGTGCGTAAGGGCGTCGCGCCATGAACGGAACGATATTGCGCGTTGAACATCTGATGATGCACTTCGGCGGGATTAAGGCGTTAAACGACGTCAACCTGGACGTGCTGCGTGGCTCAATTACCGCCCTGATTGGGCCAAACGGGGCGGGAAAAACTACCGTGTTTAACTGCCTGACGGGCTTCTACAGGGCCTCCGGCGGCAACATTTTATTTAATACCCGCCATAAAACGACCAACGTTATTCAGGTGCTCGGACAAAAATTCCAGCCGGGAGACTGGATTAACCCCGCGCAGTTCGGGCAGCGTCTTTTCTACAAAATGTTCGGCGGAACGCATCTGGTCAACCGCGCAGGGCTGGCGCGCACGTTTCAAAATATCCGTCTTTTTCGCGAGATGTCTGTCGTAGAAAACCTGCTGGTTGCGCAGCATATGCGCGTTAACCGCAATCTGCTTGCCGGGATCTTAAATACGCCGGCATACCGGCGGGCGGAAAGCGACGCCCTGGACAGGGCCTTCTACTGGCTGGAAGTGGTGGATCTGGTGGAGTGCGCCAATCGCCTGGCGGGAGAGATGTCGTACGGCCAGCAGCGGCGTCTGGAAATTGCGCGAGCAATGTGCACCGGGCCGGAAATGATCTGTCTGGATGAACCCGCCGCCGGGCTTAACCCGGTTGAAACGCATAAGCTCAGCAGCATTATTCGCTTTCTGCGGGATCATCATGACATCACGGTACTACTGATTGAGCATGATATGGGGATGGTGATGGAGATTTCGGACGACATTATCGTGCTCGACCACGGGGATGTTATTGCCAGGGGAAAACCCGAGCAGATCCAGCATGATGAAAAGGTTATTGCCGCCTACCTGGGTACGGATGAAAGCGAGGTCACCCTATGAGCGAACCGCTGCTTGCATTTCGCGAGGTGGATGTGTTTTACGGCGTCATTCAGGCGCTTAAACAGGTTTCCCTCGAGGTCAATAAGGGTGAAACCGTGGCGCTGATTGGCGCAAACGGCGCGGGTAAATCGACATTGCTGATGTCCATCTTTGGCCAGCCCCGTATTCGCAGCGGACAGATCCTTTTCAGCGGCGAAGATATCAGCCATAAATCCACCCACTACGTCGCGTCCGGCGGCATTGCGCAGGCGCCGGAAGGCAGACGAATCTTCCCGGATATGACCGTTGAAGAGAATCTGCTGATGGGGACCATCCCCCTCGGCAGCCAGTTTGCCGCTGAGGATATGCAAACCATGTTCGACCTCTTCCCGCGCCTCAAGGAGCGACGCAAGCAGCGCGCGATGACCATGTCCGGCGGGGAACAGCAGATGCTGGCGATCGCCCGGGCGCTGATGAGCCGTCCGAAGCTGCTGCTGCTGGATGAGCCCAGCCTGGGCTTAGCCCCGATTGTGGTGAAACAGATCTTCCAGACGCTGCGCGAGCTGGCCCGCAACGGCATGACCATTTTTCTGGTGGAGCAGAATGCGCACCATGCGTTGAAGCTGTCTGACCGGGGGTATGTGATGGTGAACGGACAGATCCGGCTGAGCGGCAGCGGTGAAGAGCTGCTGGGGAATCAGGAGGTGAGGAAGGCGTATTTAGGTGGGGTGTGATTTGATATCTGCCAAATGGGCTGATTCCGTGATGGATCATTTCGGCACATATGGGATAGAAGAACTGGAGTATACGTTAGTCGATATCGCCTCTTTGTTTGGATTGCTTCCGGCAATTCTTACAGGTTTGTTAGTAAGAAACGTAGTAAAAAGAATGTGATTTATGAGCCTTCAGGCTTAGCCGCGAAGGCTTTTTTGACCCGGAAACGCAAAACCCCGAAAGTTGGATACCTAACTTTCGGGGTTCACTTCATTTCGGTGGTTACACGATAACGTCGTTAAATAAAACTATCGTCGTCATTGCTGTAGTCGTCATCTACATCGTCATTCTGCCAGACGTCGTTATTACTGCCGAACGGATCGTTCTGGTTGAGGAAACGGGTGTCAGAGATGTTATTAACGTCGCCGTATTGATTACCGACAAACGGTTCGCCACCGACGGGCATTGTCGGTTCTTCGATGATGTTCACGATCTCTTCCGGCCGCGACTGATGGAACATGCTGGTAAGCATCTCGGCAAGCGCTATGCCACCGGCCACGCCAGCGGCTGTCTGGAGCGCGCCAGCCATAAAACCGCCGCCGCGAGTAGCTGGCGCCCGAGAATAATCCTGCGCCGGTGGCTGTTGCGGCTGGGCATTCCAGCTGTTGTCAGGCTGCGGGTTACTTTTCCCGCCACCAAACAGGCCGCCGAGGAAACTGCCGCCCGTCGAGGGTTTGCTTTTTTGCGCGGCTAATTCGCTTTCAAGCTCCTGAACCCGGGCCTGTAGGCGTTTCAGCGCCGCTTCCTGAATCAAAATCGACTGCGCCATATAGTAGGGGGCCGCAGGCTGCTGTCTGACAAATTCAGCGATCTGACGCTCTGCATCTGCATCCCGTTGGCTGTTTTGTTGTCCGGTCTGTTTTAGACGCTCGAAAAGGCCGTTGATAAGCTGCTGTTCTTCATATTGCATGACAATAACCTTCCGCTCTCCAGGGTGGATACCAACCAGTTTATCAGCGGCGGCAACCTGTGTCTGGCGAGTGAAATGTTTGTTTAAGATTGGTTGCAGGTTAGCTGAAAATCGCCCTGCTTTCTGGGCTTGTTATTAGAGAGTCAGGCTTAACCTTCTGGTATAACAGCAAATTCTCGGGCGCAGCAGGATCGGGACGATGATGAGATACGATCACTTCGCCGTTAGCCAAAGGCACAAAAAAACCACCTTTCGGTGGTTTCACGACACTGCTTATTGCTTTGATTATTCTTTGTTTCCCATGGTACCCGGAGTGGGACCTGAACCCACACAGCGCGAACGCCGAGGGATTTTAAAAACTATAAGAGAGCCTAACGGCAGGTAATCACTGGTGATGGTTGCACTTCTGCTGCCACTATTTTCGGAGAGCTAAATCCAGTTTTTCTCACAATCCAGCGGAAGATCAAGCGTTTGAATGGCTGCTTCAAAATCAGCGTCTACATGGCGTCGACGCTTCGACAAAAGTGTAACTCTACAATTCACCATCAACTCGGTGGGGCTTTTGCATTTTCTTTTTCGTAGTATCCTCATTATCATTCTGTCTGTTTCACAAGCAAAACCATAAGGAAGGTTTGAATTGGACAGCGCGAAATCTCTGGCAAAAAGGATGCTGAAAAGTCTGGATGTTGGCGATTCCGGTTTCCTGGCTTCTGTAGCCCAAGGAATGCTCTCTTTCCCGGTCAGTATGTATTACCTCGGATATGACTTCATGGACACGACTCATCGTCATTCTAATTTTGATGATCGAGTGAGGATGGCTAACATGCTCAAACGAGGGATATCGGTTCATCAGGAAGCTCAAAAAATAGTTAATGCCGTAATCAGAGAGTTCATGTCAAAAGTTAACATGGACAGTATTCAGGGTATTGCACAAAATTTTACAGGCGTAATGGCTGGTAAATTCATATTCGCTGAGCTAACCGGAGTAAAGCTAGGTGCTGCCGTATCGACACGTATTATGACCTCGTTCGCCGCTGGCGTAGTCATCGGAAGTGCTCTGACGATTGGCGCAGAAACATCGAGAGCTATCTATACGGCCAGAAAGCTTGAAAACCAAAACCCTGCACTCTACTACCGACTTAAGAGTATGGGTGATTTGGATCTTCTGTATTTTCTTGTTGAAGATAAATTGAAACCTTTTCTTGACGCATGCAGCGTAGCAGATGTAAACAAGCATGAATTTAACGAAGTATGTAAATACTTTTTTGGTGGATTATGAACACTCAGGACATTATCAAACTAATAGCATCCAGAATTCTGCGCGGGTTGGGGATGGGAATTGCTTCTGCGGGCCTATTGTCCTGTATTTATTTCTTTTCATTTTCAAAAGACGAATCCCGTTTTATCTGGGGCGCAGCGTCTGGTGCTCTCATTGTACTTGGTTACTTTATATACCGAATTGCGATACTCAAGGTTTTTGACGAACGTTGAAGACCTCAATTGCTCTTACTCCAGCAAAAAGCCCACCGATTGGTGGGCCTGGCGTAAGAGGGTCAGGCTTGACTGCTTCCTGCCATAATTAGATCCTGGAAAAGCATCGGATGGGATGAAATCAGCTGGTAACCTATAGCGTGGTACGCGTTTGGTTGGTGTTCGAGGGGCAGTAATACCCTCTTTCTCTGGCGAAGCCGAATGACGAAACAATGGCAATGGCGAAAAACAGATAATAAAAAACCACCTTTCGGTGGTTTATACGACACTGCTTATCATTGATTTTATTCTAGTTTTCCCATGGTACCCGGAGTGGGACTTGAACCCACACAGCGCGAACGCCGAGGGATTTTAAATCCCTTGTGTCTACCGATTCCACCATCCGGGCTCGGGAAGAAAGTGGAGGCGCGTTCCGGAGTCGAACCGGACTAGACGGATTTGCAATCCGCTACATAACCGCTTTGCTAACGCGCCGTAAAACTTTTCAAACGGACATCCGCTACTGCGCATGTCTTTAATCTGGAGCGGGAAACGAGACTCGAACTCGCGACCCCGACCTTGGCAAGGTCG
>NZ_JUMS01000022.1:0-9733 GCF_001059415.1 Enterobacter sp. 940_PEND | reverse complement strand
CGTGATCTGATCCTTCAACTCAGCAAAAGTTCGATTTATTCAACAAAGCCATGCTGGAGTTGAACTTCCTTGAAGTTGGCATTGACGTGAATTTGCTGCACCGGCACCACGGACAGTAACGGTGTGGAAGGCTGGACGCGTTGTCCAAGCTCGACCTGGCGACGAGCAACCACGCCATCGACTGGCGAACGGATCACGGTTCTTTCCAGATCCAGTCTGGCCTGATCGCGCTTCGCTCTGGCGAGAGCAACTTCCGGGTTGGTTTCGGTATTTGCATCCTCAATCATCACGGCATTCGCCTGTCTTGCGCCCACAGCCGCCTGTCTTGCTGCATCTGCTTGCGCCACGGCGGCTTTAGCGGCATTCAGGTTTGCCAGTGCGGAAGCGTAAACGTTTTGAATACGCGTCAGCTCGTCGCCTGAAATCGCGCCCGTCTGCATTAACGCTTCGCGTCGCTTGAGGTCAACCGTCGCGCGCTGGAAGTCAGCGTTTGCGGCATCAACCTGGGCCAGCAGGCGTTTTTGCTCTTTTTCATTCGCCACAACTTCAGCGCCGAGTTTTGTGTCGGTGGCCTTATATCCATTTACCCGCCGAATGGCCAGGTTCAGGTTTGCTTCCGCCTGATTAAGCGCTAACTCTGCGTCAGTAGGATCCAGCTGGATTAGAACATCGCCTTTTTTTACCACCTGAGAATCCGTCACCAGAATGGCATTTACCGTACCGGTGATCGCAGAAGAGAGCTGAGCGGACTCGACATCGGTATAGGCGTTATCGGTTTCAACATATCGGGAACCCACTAATTCCCAGTATGCGAACGAGCCTGCGCCAGCCAGCGCGATGCTTAATGCGAGATAAGAGAATAAACGTTTTCTTTTTTTCTTTTTGATATCGGATGATTCAATGTTTTGATTTTCAATAGCTGCAGAATGACTCATTTTATTTCCTTTCTTTCCACTATTTAGTAATTAACCTGGTGTTAAAAAATCACTGTTTGCTCGAGGTATATCCGCCGCCTAATGCGCGCGCTAATGCGACGTCAATCGTAAAGGCGCGAGAATTTACATCGGCTAATTTTCGGCGGGCCGCGACCAGCTCATCTTCCGAGGACAACACGTCCAGATAATCAGCGACCTTTCCTTCATACCTTTGTTTGGTGAGGGAATACGCCTTTTCTGCCGACGTGACTGCGCCCTGAGAATAAAGCATCTCGTCTTTAAGAGAGGCTCTGCTGGTGAGCGCATCGCTCACTTCCCGAAGTGCATTCGTTAACGTGTCGTTATAAACCTGCACCGCAATGTCATATTCACCGCTGGCGTATTTCAAATCACCCCGGAGCTTCTGCGTATTAAATATTGGCAACGATATGGCCGGGCCAATGTTGCCAATTGCTGAGCCACTCCGGGTAAGGTTGTTAATACCCAATGACTGGAACCCGGCAAAGCCAACCAGATTAACGCTTGGGTAAAAACCGGCTTTTTTCTGTTTGATTTGCTCTGCTGCCGCCTCGGCGCGTAAACGTGCCGCGACAATATCAGGACGGCGACCAATCAGATCCAAGGCAATATTCGGAGGTAGTTCCTCATGCGCTAAAAGCGTTGCCTTAGGCGCGGTGATTGCCAGCGATCTATCAGGCCCATCGCCGATCAGTGCAGCGAGCTCATGTTTTTTGATCGCAATAGCTTCATCTATTGCCACCAGGTTTGCTTTTGCGTTGAGTTGACGCGTCTCGACCTGTTGAAGGCTGGATAAATCTTCAAGCCCCGCGTCATGTCGTTGCTGGAATAACGCGAGCGTACTGGTTCGTATAGTGAGGGTGTCGTTAAGCGTTTCGCGAACGGTGTATAAATGCGCCAGCTCCGCGTAAACGGTAACAATAGAAGAAGAGAGTACCAGCCTTGTTTGTGCTTCTTCCGCTACTGCCGCCATTTCGCCAGACGTCGCAGCCGCGAGCGCGGCGCGGTTTTTACCCCAAAAATCAATTTCCCAGCTCATATCAAGCGTGGTGCGCCCATAGCTGTTCCAGTTTTGAGGCGTTGCGCTTTCAGGCGTCACATAGTTGTAACTCATTTTGTCCCGCATAAAGCTGGCGTTTGCGGTGACCTCAGGGAAAAGCGATCCGCTCGCGCTTTGCGTCATCGCCTGCGCCTGCTTCACGCGCGCTTCGGCGATATTAAGCGTGGGGGAATTTTTAAGCGCGTCATCAATCAGCCCGTTGAGCTGCTCGTCATCGTATTTCTTCCACCAGTAATCTTTCGGCCACTGGCCGTTCTGGTGCGGGAAACTTTGATCGCTTTTAAGTTGTGTGACCGTCTTCATAGGCGGTGGGGGGCCAAAATCGGGGATCATGGCGCATCCGCTCATACTGATGGCGGAAATGACAACACAGCTCATCACTATCCTGGACCGGGTTAAACCGGAAATGCGACACCTCGGAAGTGTCTCCTGAAAACCTTTCATCAGTACGCTCATCATGCTGTTCATAGAGTAGTCCAAATACAGTACCGTACAGTACGGTACGCTTTATATCTTGACTTCTGAGCGCCGTCAAATGAAAATGTACTCGTCAGTACGATTACGAACCCTACTATCTGACGTGATTCCGAAATCTGAGAACAAAAAGTGTTGGCCCCGGCCAGACACCTAAACTAACGAGGAAACATATGGATAAAAGAGCGCTTAAACGGCAACAGATCCTGGAGGTCGCATCCGGACTGTTTCGACAAAAGGGATTTGATGCCACGTCTATCTCAGAAATTAACGCGATTGTTGGTGGCTCAAAATCGACAATTTACAGTCACTTTTCTTCGAAAGAAGAGCTATTTGTAGAATGCATGTCTTCAGAAACTGAACAGTATATAAAAAGCATGACTATTGAAACTGCGGGGCAGGTGCGCCTTTTCAGAAAATCACCACAGCTGGTCATCGAGCAATTTGCCGTTGCCTTTTTACGCTATATTTGCTCTCCGGATATTGTGGATTTGCAAAGATTAATGATTTCCGAGGCCGGAAGATCGGGTATCGGAGAATTATATTATGCGCGAATGCAAAAACTGCGTTCAAATGTTTCGGCGCTTTTTACCGATTTAATGAATCAAAATATTTTAAGAAAAGATGATCCTGTGTTGGCGGCTGAGTATTTTCGTTCTCTTCTCCAGGCCGACATACTGGAACCCTTGCTTTTAAAAGCAAGAAAGGATCAGCCTGACGAAAGTGAAATCGTCATGAAAGCGCAGGCCTCCGTTAATGCGTTTATGAAACTGTATGGTCCTGAAAAAATTGAGGATGTAGCAAAGACATCTTTCTAAAATACAGTAAGCGTTCTTTCACCCTATTATTAGGGTGATTTTTCTTTTAGGAATATTTATTTTCAATTGTCATTGGATGACTTTGCCAACGGCCTTCTTGTAAATAAAATTTCGTGGATACTTATGTGTATAAAGTTTACTCTCTTAAAAGATCGTGAAGCTGTAATTAAGTCTCTTACTCACTGGATTGACTCGAATTTATACCGGCCCATTACCGTTTTAGATGTGGCGCGGAAATCCGGTTATTCATTGGCTTACATTCAGCGTAACTTTCGCCAGGAGTGTGGCATAAGTATAGGTCTCTATATCCGAAGCCGGAAACTCGAAAAAGCCGCGCATATGCTCAGACATACGCAGCTCTCTGTTTCAGATATATTCACGATGTTAGGGTACGAGGAGCCGTCAACGTTCAGCAGAGCGTTCTCGAATCAATATGGGCTCTCCCCAACCAAATACCGCGAGCTGGCTAAAAAAAGTCACTACATGAATGGATTGTCGATGTTGATTACTGAGGTAACGCGCGAATAAAGCGATAATCCGCTAACCCGCCTCCAGCATCCCAAAGCTCACAATCCGCGCGCGGCCCAGCTCTTTCGCCCGGTACAAGGCCACATCCGCGGCGCGCAGCAGGTTGTCAGTCTGGGCATGTTGCGGGTAGCTGGCAATGCCAATCGACACGTCCACCGGCCCAATCTCGGTCAGCCCGTAGCGAATCGACAGCTCATGTACGCCGGTGTAAATCGTCTGCGCGCAGGCGTGCGCCTCTGGTTCATCGGCACCGGGAAGCAGCACCAGAAACTCCTCGCCCCCGTAGCGGAATGCGAGTCCGTTGTCATGGGCAGCCCGCTGGACAATTGACGCCACGCTTTTAATCACCTGATCGCCCGCTTCATGGCCGAATCGGTCGTTGATGCTCTTGAAGTGATCGATGTCGATCATCATGCAGCTTAACGGCTCGCCGGTGCGCAACGCCTGTGCCGTTTGGGTTTGCAGGGTATCTTCCAGATGATGACGATTACGCAGGCCGGTGAGCGGGTCGAACAAGGCTTTTTCCAGCAACGCGTCGCGCAGACGCTGGTTGGCCAGCGCCAGACCGAGCGCTTCGGCCATCAGTTCCAGATAGGCGCGGGAAGGGGCGTTATCCGCCGTAATATTCTGGAAGGAGAGCAGGCCAATGGCCTCGCCCTGGGCGATAAGCGGCACGCACAGCGAACTATCCGCCTGAGGGGCCGGAAGATGATAGCAGGCGATATCCGGCTCACCGTTTACCGGCGGGTGGCTCTGCCCGCGACGCACGGCCCAGCACTCGTCAGGGTGGAAGCTCGTCTCTTCACCAACCGGTGAAAGCCATTGCGCGACGCAGCGCATCTGCCACGGCTCCCGGTCAAGGACGTAAAGTCGGCCCGCGATCCCCGGTGCGATATTAGGCGCAAACAGCTCCGCCACGTTAATCACATCGTTAAAGTTCTCACACCCCTGCAGCCGCTGGGTCATGCGCGCCAGCAGCTCGCGGATGGCCCAGTCGGCATCGCGTTCTCTTTCCAGACGCTGTCGCGCCAGGCCGTTTTCGCGGAAGATACGGATGGCCTGGGCCATATCGCCAATCTCATCAATCTGGTTGAAATTGGGCGTTTCAACCGCGTAATCCTGGGATGCCAGACGGTGCACCACGTCGCTCAGGCGCACCACGGGACGCAGCACGCGGCGCTTTAATATAAAGCCGAGAACAAACAGGAACAGCAGGGCGGTCAGGCCGACCATCAGCTCAGACGCGGTACGCAGCGCTTTCGATTTTTTTGTCGCATCCTGAACGGAGGCGATGACGCGTTTGTCGAGTATCTGGCGGAAGTGATCGAGCTGGCTCTGCGCGCGCTCCAGCTCCTGCTCATAGGGCGCACCGTAGAGCAGCGCAACGGCCTGCGCGTCTTCTCCCTGCGTCGCGCTCGTTAGTGCCGTTTGCTGCTCGTCCTGTAGCTCATCGACGATCTTTATCCCTTCATGCAGCAGGGCCAGTTCTTCATCCGATGCGCCGTTATCCTGCAACTTTTCCAGCCGAAGCTCGATGCTCTTCAGGCTGTTTTCCGCCTGGTTATATTCCTTGAGAACCTGAGGATTTTTTTTAATGACGTACAGCCGCGCTAAATCAGACTGGGCCCAGATATCGGTTTCGATATCTTCCGTGAGCTGATCAAATTTCTGCCGTTGTTCAACGGCCTGACGCTCGAGGGTATCAGCACTGGACGCCATCAGCATGATAATGCCGGAGGCGATGGTCAGGCAGACCGTGGCACCGTAGGCCCAGTTTGTTATCGTCGCGATTCGCACCTGATGATCCTTTTACGACATGAGTAGGATGGCGTTCTTCAAATTATAGAAAACGTCTGATTTAAGGCGAAAAAAAAGGCGGCACATCGCCGCCTGGTGTGGTCTATATCGTCACATCCTCACAATTCTGGAGGATTTTTTCCTTCTTCGATGAAGTCGGGGTCCAGCTCTTCGGCGTTACCTTCGTGATCGCGCCCTGAGAAGAGGTTCCAGCAGGCGATAAACAGCGCGGCAATGAGCGGCCCAATCACAAAGCCGTTAATGCCGTACAGCTCCATGCCGCCGAGGGTGGAGATCAGTATCAGGTAGTCCGGCATTTTGGTGTCTTTCCCGACCAGCAGCGGGCGCAGGATATTGTCCACCAGCCCGACGATAATCACGAAGAAGCCGACAATAAACAGCCCTTGCCACAGCTGGTGGGTGGCGAACAGGAAGATGGCGGCGGGCACCCAGACTATCGCCGAGCCGATGGCGGGAACCAGCGAGAGGAAGGCCATCAGCGCGCCCCAGAGCACGCTGCCGTCAATACCGGCAATCGCAAACGCAATCCCGCCGAGGATGCCCTGAACCACCGCCACCGCCGCCGTACCTTTTACCGTGGCACGCGACACGCCGACGAATTTGGCGAACAGATGTTGCTTGGCGAAATCAGACAGCGGCAGGGAGTCGAGGATCTGGCGCACCAGATACGGGCCGTCTTTCAGCAGGAAGAACAGCAGATAAAGCATGATGCCGAAGCTTATCGCAAAGCCAAACGTGCCCTTGCCAATCAGAAACGCGCTGCCGGCGAGATACTGCCCGCCCTGCAGGGCGACATCAGAGAGTTTTTTCTGGATCTGCGCGGCGTTGGTCAGGTTGTGATCCGCCAGGAAGCCGCTGGCCCAGTCAGGCAGATGGTTGAAGATGCTTGCCACCACTTCCGGGAACTGGGTGTTGTTCTCCTGAAGCTTCGTATAAACCACGTTCAGCTCAATGGCGAGCGAGGAGAGGATCACCATCAGCGGGATAAAGACGATCAGGCAGATAATACCGATGGTCAACAGCGAGGCAAGCCCGTTGCGATCCCCCAGCACGGTGCGCAGCCTGTTTTTTACCGGGTTGAAGATGACGGTCAGAATGGCGGCCCAGAGTATCGCGGAGAAGTAGGGCGACAGCACGTCGAAGAAGGCCCAGGTCACAAGGGCAAGAATAAAGATAAAGAAACCTTTGGTCAGTCCGTTAAAGCGCATCAGTCAGTCCTGGTTACTAAGAAACTGTGTCGACTATAGAACTGATTGTGAGAATTACCAACCTTGCGCCGGGTAGCGGCTGCGCCTTAACCGTCCTGCGGGCAGTGTTGCGGTATGAATCCGCTCTTCGCGGATACCACTTTCGACTGACCGAAGATCGCCTTTTCCCGCACCATGCTGTAAGTATCTGCTTGCGGAGGTGCTTATGGCCTGGCGTCCGATTCTTTATGTGATCCTCACGACCCACCCCAGACTCAGCGCGAGGCGTGCCCGTTTGCGTCTGGTCATCTAGCTTTTTATTAACAATCGCGGTATAACACACCTTCTTTGGATGTTTAGATGTCCATACGTATAGAAGGTAATATGCAAACACAACAAGAAAATGGGCAGCTTAAGCGCACCATGAAAACACGCCACCTGATTATGCTCTCGCTGGGTGGCGTGATTGGGACTGGGTTATTCTTCAATACCGGATACATCATTTCAACCACCGGGGCGGCGGGCACGCTGCTGGCGTACCTGATAGGCGCGCTGGTGGTCTGGCTGGTGATGCAGTGTCTGGGCGAGCTTTCCGTGGCGATGCCGGAAACCGGCGCGTTCCACGTCTATGCCGCCCGCTATCTTGGCCCGGCGACGGGCTACACCGTGGCGTGGCTCTACTGGCTCACCTGGACGGTGGCGCTCGGCTCGAGCTTCACGGCCGCGGGCTTCTGCATGCAGTACTGGTTCCCCCAGGTGCCGGTCTGGGCCTGGTGCGTGGTCTTCTGCGTGGTGATTTTTGGCCTGAACGTCATCTCTACGCGCTTCTTTGCGGAAGGCGAGTTCTGGTTCTCTCTGGTCAAAGTCATCACCATTATCGCCTTTATTATTCTTGGCGGCGCGGCGGTCTTTGGCTTTATCCCTATGCAGGACGGTTCACCCGCGCCGGGCTTAAGCAACATCACCGCCGAAGGCTGGTTCCCGCACGGCGGCCTGCCGATCCTGATGACCATGGTGGCGGTGAACTTTGCCTTCTCCGGGACGGAGCTCATCGGCATCGCGGCGGGGGAAACGGAAAATCCGCACAAGGTGATTCCGGTTGCGATCCGCACCACCATTGCGCGCCTGATTATCTTCTTTATCGGCACCGTGTTTGTGCTGGCCGCGCTGATCCCGATGCAGCAGGCGGGCGTGGAAAAGAGCCCGTTCGTGCTGGTGTTTGAAAAGGTCGGTATTCCTTACGCGGCGGATATTTTTAACTTTGTGATCCTGACGGCGATCCTCTCGGCGGCGAACTCGGGCCTGTACGCTTCCGGGCGCATGCTGTGGTCGCTGTCGAATGAGAAAACGCTGCCGCGCTGCTTTGCCCGCGTGAACAAAAACGGCGTGCCGCTGACGGCGCTCTCGGTCTCTATGCTCGGCGGCGTGCTGGCGCTGTTCTCAAGCGTCGTGGCCCCGGACACGGTGTTTGTCGCGCTCTCGGCGATTTCTGGCTTTGCTGTGGTGGCGGTGTGGATCAGCATCTGCGCGTCGCACTTCGTTTTCCGCCGCCGTCATCTGCAGTCCGGTCAGCCGCTCTCTGCGCTGCAGTATCGTGCGCCGTGGTATCCGCTGGTGCCGGTGCTTGGTTTTATCCTCTGCGTGGTGGCCTGTGTCGGCCTGTGGTTTGACCCGAGCCAGCGCATTGCCCTTTATTGCGGGCTTCCGTTTGTCGCCCTGTGTTATGGTGCGTACTACCTGACCCGAAATATGACATCGCAGGAGCCTGAACATGTCGCAGAATAACCCGCTTACCGCCATCCTTGAAAAACAGCCGTTTGTGGTGCTGGATGGCGCGATGGCGACGGAGCTGGAAGCGCGCGGCTGTAACCTGGCAGACAGCCTCTGGTCAGCCAAAGTGCTGGTGGAAAACCCGGAACTCATCCGCGAAGTGCATCTCGATTACTACCGCGCGGGCGCGCAGGTGGCGATCACCGCCAGCTATCAGGCCACGCCTGCGGGATTTGCGGCGCGCGGCCTGGACGAAGCGCAGTCCCGCGCGCTGATCGGCAAAAGCGTGGAGCTGGCGCGTAAGGCGCGCGAAGCGTATCTGGCTGAAAACCCGCACGCGGGCACGCTGCTGGTGGCGGGCTCCGTTGGGCCGTACGGCGCCTATCTGGCGGATGGCTCAGAGTATCGCGGCGACTACGTGCGCAGCGCCGGGGAGTTTACTGCCTTCCACCGCCCGCGCGTGGAAGCGCTGCTGGATGCGGGCGCTGACCTGCTGGCCTGCGAAACGCTTCCCTCGTTTACCGAGATTAAGGCGCTGGCGGCGCTTCTGGCCGAGCACCCCCGCGCCCGGGCGTGGTTCTCCTTTACCCTGCGGGACAGCGAACACCTGAGCGACGGTACGCCTCTGCGTGAGGTGGTCAGCGCGCTGGCAAACTCTCCGCAGATTGTCGCGCTGGGCATTAACTGCATCGCACTGGAAAACACTACGGCGGCGCTAAAGCATCTGCAAAGCCTGACGTCGCTGCCGCTGGTGGTCTATCCGAACTCGGGCGAGCATTATGATGCGGTCACCAAAACCTGGCTCCACCACGGCGGAGCGTGCGAGACGCTGGCGGGGTATCTGCCGCAGTGGCTGGAGGCTGGGGCCAAATTAATCGGTGGATGCTGTCGCACCACGCCGAAAGATATTGCTGAGCTGAACGCGCAGCGCTGAGTGCTTTGCCGGGTGGCGGCTACGCCTTACCCGGCCTATATCTAAGGTTTCGTGCGCCTGATGCCCTCACCCTGACCCTCTCCCACGGGGCTGAGGGACCCCCACATAATAATACCTCCACGGACGGCTCCCTCTCCCTCAAGGGAGAGGGCTGGGGTGAGGGGGAACATACGGCTGTGGTGGTCATTCCG